>NZ_JBNFOF010000147.1:0-8291 GCF_057364645.1 Janibacter sp. CFPM2_SD2 | reverse complement strand
CGGCGAGCCGGACTCCGCGCGCGGCTCGCCCCCAGGGGTCGTCGAAGCAGCTCCTGCGCGCGCCCACAAGCGGCTCGCCGTCGGTGCGCTCGCTCAGGCCGATCTGCCAGCGGGGGAGCGGTTCTCCGGGGTACCACTTGCCCTGGCCGTGGTGGCGCAGGGTGCCGGGGCCGGAGAGGCGCCGGGCGAGGGCCATGGCGAGCTCGCGCTTCTCCTCCCCGTCGGCGGCGGTGTGCCACTGCGGGTCCTTGGTCCCGCCGGCCGCGACGAAGGTCGGCTCGCCACCCATCGTCAGGCGCACGTCGCCCTCGACGAGCAGCCGGTCGACAGCCTCGCCGAGCTCGGTGATCCGGTCCCACTGCTCCTGGCTCACCGGCTTGGTGACGCGCGGGTCCTCGGCAAACCGGGTCACCGTGTTGCTGAAGTCGAAGCTCACCTGCGTGGGGGCGGTCGCGCCGCTGATCGGTGCGGCGGAGGCCGGGTGCGGGGTGCACGACAGCGGGATGTGCCCCTCGCCGCAGAGCAGGCCGGAGGTCGCGTCGAGGCCGATCCAGCCGGCGCCGGGGACGTAGACCTCGGCCCAGGCGTGCAGGTCGGTGAAGTCCTGCGCCGGGCCGTTGAGGCTGTCGTCGCCGACGGCGCTGAGGTCGGCGGTCAGCTGCACGAGATAGCCGGAGACGAAGCGGGCGGCGAGGCCGAGCTGCCGCAGCGCGGAGACGAGCAGCCAGGCAGAGTCGCGGCAGGAGCCGATGCCCCGCTCGAGGGTGTGCTGCGGGGTCTGCACGCCGGCCTCGAGCCGCACCGTGTAGTCGACGCTCTCGCGCACGGCGCGGTTGAGGCCGACGATGAAGTCGACGATCGGGGTGCCCTCGCCGACCTGCGCGTCGCGCGGCCCGGTGAGCAGTCCGGGCAGCACCTGCTCGAGCCACGCGCTCACCTCGGGGGCCGGGCCGCTGCCCTCCGCGCCGTCGTCGACGGGCCGCAGATAGGGCGCGAGGTCCTCGCGCAGCTGCTCCGGGTAGGCGAAGGGGAAGGTCGCGGCCCAGTCCTCGACGAAGAAGTCGAAGGGGTTGATGACCGTCATGTCGGCGGTGAGGTCGACGGTGATCTCGAGGCGGGAGACCTTGTCGGGGAAGACGACCCGGGCCAGCCAGTTGCCGAAGGGGTCCTGCTGCCAGTTGAGGAAGTGCTCGGGAGGGTCGACGCGCAGCGAGTAGCTCGGGATCGGCGTGCGCGAGTGCGGCGCCGGCCGCAGCCGGATCGTGTGCGGGTAGACGTGGACGGGCTCGGCGAAGTCGTAGGCCGTGCGGTGCTCGAGGGCCACTCGGATGGTCACCCGCACCACTCTAGGCACGCCGAGGGTGCCTGGGCGGGGACTACCGGGCGAGCCTCGAGATGATGTCCTCCGCGTGGCGCTCGAGGGTGGTCATGTCGCTCGCCTCGTCCGTGCTCGTCTGGGTGAGCGTGATGAGGCTGTGCCCGACGCGCACGACGAGGTAGTCGGCGTAGATGCGCGTCTGCCGCCCGCCGATCTCCCCGAAGGTCGTGATCCGCACCGCGAAGGTCTGGTCGCCGAGCGTCGCGGTGGTCCGCGGCTCGGCGAGCAGCCGCAGGTCGATCGGCCCGGCCTCGTCCCGCCCGGTGAGCGAGAAGGAGTCGCACCCGGCGAGGGCGGCCCCGGCCTGGTCGAGGAGGGTCGCGCCGACCGGGCGCGAGTGCGACTCGATCCGCACGTTGTGCGCCTGGAGCCCGGTGCCCTTGCCCTGGGTCCACCCGCGGTGACCGCGACGGTCCGCGACCGCTTGAGGTTGGTGGCGTACCAGCCGAGGCGCAGCACGTCGATGCAGGGCTTCGGGTCGGTCTTGCGGTACTGCGCGCTCGGCTCGGGCCCGGGCTTCGCGCTGCGCGGCAGCCCGGCGAGGGCGGCCTCGGCCTGGGCCTCGTCGACCTGTCGGCCGGCTCGCTCTAGGCTGCGGGTCGGTCGTCGGCGCGAGGTGACCGGCTCGGGCGTGGGCACCGGCGTCGGGGCGGTGGCCGAGGGCGAGGAGGCGAAGGGGAGGTCCCCGCACCCCGTGAGGAGCACGAGCGAGGTGGCCAGGCAGGTGAGACCGCGCGCCACCCGGCGCCCGGTCACGGCTCGAGCCCGTCGACGGCCGCGCGGGCGGCGGACTCGGTGACCTCGGTGTCGGGGGTGGTGCCGTAGGCACCGTTGGCGACCGAGACGGTGTTGTGCCCGACCTTGACGACGACGTAGTCCATCGACAGCGTCTCGAAGGTCTGCCGGGCGGTGAGGCGGTAGGCGATGGTCCGGTCGCCGAGCGTGGGGAAGGTCAGCGGCGTCGCCTCGTAGGTCGTCCAGTTGCCCGTGTCGGTCTGCTTCACCTCGAAGCTCGAGCAGTCGCTGACCCGCGCCCCGGCCTCGTCGAAGAGGCCCGTCGGGTAGGGGTCGCCGAAGGAGTAGAGCCACATCCCCAGGTGGCGGCGCGTCCCGGGAGGAGCGGGGTTGTCGGCGCGGCGGAAGTTGGCCTGCACCCGCGCCTTCTCCGTCCGACGCACCTCGTCCCAGCCGGGACCCTTCTGGATCAGGGCGGCGCAGCTCGAGGGCTCGACCTCGTCGGCCTGCGTCTCGAAGATCGTCGCGACCTCGTCGTCGACCCAGCCCGACCCGAGGTCACCGGCCGACGGCAGGGCGGCGCGCAGACCCCCTTCGTCCATGACCCGTCCGGCGCCGGTGAGGGTCCCGGGGTCCTCGTCCACCGATGACGCGGTCGACGCCGGAGAGGAGGACGGTGACTCGCTGCTCGACACGGTGACCGTCTCGGTCGCCGTGCTGCCGACACCGGGGACCAGGCCGCACCCGGGCAGGAGCGCCACGGCGGCGGCGAGGGCCAGCCCCCGGGCCCGGGTCACAGCGCCTCGAGCTCGGCGACCGTGGCGCCCACGAGCTGCTCGACGGCCTCGCTGCGATAGGTCGAGGCCTCGCCGGCGCTCTGCACGACGTGGACCCGGTTGTTGCCGAGGGAGGCGCTCGCGACCTGCACGACGCCCCCGCCGAAGGGATCGCCCTCGGTGGTGTTCTGCACCCGGATGGACCACGTGCGGTCGCCGGCGGGCTGGAGCGAGACGGGGTCGAGCTTCCAGTCGGACGTGCCGTAGCGGTCGATGATCTTGAAGGTCGAGCACCGGCTCAGGGCCTGGCCGGCGTCGTCGAAGAGTGCCTCGGGCACCGGCTCGTCGTAGCTGGTGACCTTGACCGACAGGACACCGCGGCCGTTCTCGCCGACATAGGACTTCTCCGCGCTCGCGACCTTGTGCTCCTCGAGGTCGTCGGCCGTCGTGCCCTGCAGGCGCACGTCGTCGCAGACCGCGGGATAGGTCGTCGAGTCGGGGTCGGGTCCCTCGGACTCCGAGGTGTCGAGGGTGAATCCCGAGGGCGGCTGGTCGTCCGCCGGCAGCACCGACCGCAGCTGCTCCTCGGTGAGCTGGCCGCGCCCGACGGCCTCGGTCGTCGTCGAGCTCACGGGGGTGTCGCGGCGAGGGTCGGCACGCACCCTGCGGTCAGGGCCAGGGCGGCGATGCCCACGACGGCCGGGGTCGTGGCGGCCCGGCGGGGCGCGCGGACGCTCACTTCAGGTCCTCGAGGACGCCCTGGGCATAGGTCTCGAGGATCTCCTCGTTGTTGGCGCGGAATCCGGTGAGCATGCGCACGTTGACGAGGTTGTGGCCGCTGCGCACCCACAGGTAGTCGATGGCCAGGTCGCTGTCGCGGTTGCCGATGCGCACGGCGAAGCTGCGGTCGCCGAGGGCCGGCGTCGTGATGTGCGTCGCCGACCACGTGCCCTTGCTGTCGCCCGGCGCGGTCGCGGAGGTGAAGTCCGAGCACGTGGCCAGGGCGGCGCCGGCCTCGTCGAAGAAGCGCGTGGGGAAGGCCTCGTCGTAGGTCCACAGCGCGATCGAGATGCTCGGCGGCGGCGTCCCGCCGGCCTTGCGGGTGTAGCGCACGCCGGCGCCCTCGCTGCGGTGCTCCTCGCGCCAGTCGCGGACGTCCTGCGCGTCGAGGTAGACCGCGAGGCACTCCGTCGGGTCGGCGACCCGCTTGCTGTGGACGTTGGCGTCGAAGCCTCCGGGGTCCTTGACGAAGCCCTTGGGCGCCTCGTCGGTCGACGGCAGCGCGGCCTTGATCTGCTGCGGGGTGAGCTCCTGCTGCTCCGGCGCGTCGGCGGTCTCTGCCCCCCGGGTGCTCGTGACGGTCACCGTCGTCGGCTCGCTCGGCGGCGGGGCGTCGTCACCCCCGCACGCGGCCAGGCTGAGGGCCGTGATCACGGCGAGGGCGAAGGGGGCGGCGCGGCGCGTCGTCATGTGGCCTTCTTCAGGTCGTCGAGGACGCCCTGCGCGTACCTCGTCATCAGCTTGCCGTCGTAGCTCTTCGCGCGGCTGAGCGCCAGGACGGTGATGACATTGTGCCCGCTGCGCACGTAGAGCCGGTCGACGGCGTGGTCGTACTCCCGGCTGCGGATCCGCACCCCGAAGGTGCGGTCGCCGAGCTGCGGCACGGTGATCGCCGTCGCCGCGTCCTTGCTCTCGCCGACGCTGCGTGACTGGGTGTAGGACGCGCAGCTGGTGACCTCCTCGCCCGCGTCGTCGAAGAGCGAGAGCGGATAGGGCTCGTCGAAGGACTGGACGTAGGTCGCGATGATCCCCCCGCCGTCGGGCTGGTTCTGGCTGAAGCGCGCCTGCTCACGGACCGTGCGGTGGTCGTCGGTGAAGGTCCGGGCCTCGGGGCTGTCGAAGAGGATGCTCGCGCACCCGGGCGGGTCGTAGGTCGACTCGTGGTTGCCGAAGGTCGAGGTGTCGATGTGCCACGTCTTGTCCGGCATGTCGGCGAGGCTCGGCAGGGCCTTGCGGGCCGTCGCCTTGTCGATCTCCTGCTGCTCCGGCAGGTCGAGCGCCTCGCCGACCTCGGTGGTCACGGTCACCGGTGGCCGGGGGTCGGGGGCGGGGTCGACTCGTCGCCGCACCCGGCGAGAGGCAGGGTGGCCGCGACGGCGAGGGCGGCCGCGAGACGACGGTGGTGTGTGGCGAGCATCGCCGTCAGCATCCCACGCCGGGCCCGCTCCGGCGCGCCCGGCGTGGGCCGCGGACCGTATCCTCGGGGCGAGACGACCCCGGGAGGGACCAGTGGAGCAGATCTCCAGGCGCACGCTGCTCGCCGCGATCGGCGCGGTCGGCACGACCGCCGTCGCCGGCTGCTCGGACGACTCCGAGCCCGTCGACATCGCCTCGACGTACCGCGTCGGCGGGGACGGTGGCTCGGGGAGCGACTCCGGGAGTGGCTCCGGCTCCCCCTCCGACAGCGCGAGCCCCACCGACTCCGCCCTCCAGACGGTGCAGCTCGACCCCCCGGACACCCTGCGCGGCCGCTGGGCGGCCATCGCGGCGGTGTGGACGGCGGCCGAGGTCTCCGACGACGGGTCCGGTCCCCGCGCCACGAACGGCGACTGGGAGTACTCGATGGAGCTCGGCGAGTGGGCGCACCTGCTGCGCTACAGCGATGGTCGGGCGCTCCTCGTCGGCCAGTCCAACCCCGACCTGATCCGCTCCGTCGCCGACGAGAAGAAGATGCGCAAGGCGCTCACCGCGGGGCCCCGAGGTGGTGGAACGACTTCGACGAGCTGCTGCCGAGCAATGCCTCGGTCGGCTTCGTCCTTGGGTGGGACCGCAAGCGCTGGCAGCGGGTCTCGGGCGTGCCCAGCGAGGGCGGCTTCGACAAGATGACCTTCTACCCCCGCGACGACGACACGACGATCGAGTGGCTGCTCCTGTGGGGGCAGGAGGGCGAGAGCGACCACTCCAGCGCGCTGCGCTCCGCCGCCTCGGCCGTCATCAAGGCGGGCACCCGGGTCAACATGTCGCAGCTGCAGCGGCTCGGCCCCGGCATGCAGGCCGACCAGCTCAAGGACGCCGTCGCGGCCGCGAAGGCCTTCGAGGGCAAGGGCCGCCGCCGCTGAGCCGAGCCCGCTCGCGGAGGCGGGGACCCCCCTTCGTCAGGCGTGCGGCTGCCAGGTGCAGACGCAGGCGAGGTTGCCGTCGGCGTCCGCCAGCACCCACCACGACGGGGCGTACTCGTCCGTGACGAGCCGGCCGCCGGCCGCGACGACCGAGTCGACGCGGGCCCGTGCCTCGTCGTGGGGGACGTAGACGTCGATGTGCAGCCGCCCCCGGTCGTCGCGAGGCTCGCTCGTCTGGAACCAGATGGTCGGCATCTGGCCGTCGGGCGAAGGGAGCGTGTCCGGGTCCCCCTTCGCCGGCTCGTGGCCGGTCAGGGCGGTCCAGAAGGGCCGGATCCGGTCCGCGTCGGCCGTGTCGATGCCGACGGTCAGCGAGGCGCCGACCTCGGGCTGCGGGCTCGCACCGCGGTCGGAGGCGATCCGGCTGATCTCGCCGGCGAGCGAGATGTCGCGGTCGGTGATGCCGCCGGCGTCGTGGCTGACGAGCGCCAGCCCGACCCAGCCCCACCGCAGGTCGATGTCGGGGTGGTGGTCCGCCTCCTCGGCGACCTTGGCGATCTCGTTGACGAGGGCGAGGGACTCCTCGAAGCCCTTGGTGCGCAGGCGGGTTCGCAACATGCCGTTGACCTCGCGCCAGTCGCGTGGCGCCCGGTCGGCGACCTGGGAGCTGGTCAGGGTCTGCAGGGCGTCGTCGCTCATGTGACCCACGTTAGGCCCTCGAGGTGTTCCCGGCAGGCCCCCGCGTGGATAGCCTCGCGAGCATGACGGCCGCCGCATTCTTCGACCTCGACCGCACCCTGCTGCCCAAGGCCTCCGGCCCGGCGCTGTCGGCCGCCATGCGCGACACCGGAGTGGTCTCCGCACGGATGCCGGGGGAGGCACTGCTCTTCGGCTACTTCAACCTTCTCGGTGAGTCCCTCGGCTCGATCGCGCTCGCCCGCCAGGCGGTGCTCGTGGCCAAGGGCAAGCCCGCCGACGCCTTCGACGAGGCGGCCCAGCTGGCCGCCGACGTCCTCGAGCCGATGGTCGGACCCTTCGCCCGCATGCTCATCGAGGAGCACCACGAGGCCGGGCGCCTCGTCGTGCTCGCCACGACCACCCCCGAGCACCTCGTCCTGCCCCTCGCGGAGCGCCTCGGCATCGACTACGTCATCGCCACGCGATACGAGGTCGGCGACGACGGCTGCTTCACCGGGCGCAACGACGGGCACTTCGTGTGGTCGATGGGCAAGATCGCGGCGGTGCGCGACTTCGCCGAGGAGGAGGGCATCGACCTCGACGCGTCCTTCGCCTACTCCGACTCGATCTACGACGCGCCGCTGCTGCGGGCCGTCGGCAACCCCGGTGCGGTCAACCCCGACCCGCGGCTGCACGCCCTGGCCGTCGCCGCCCGCTGGCCGGTGCTGCACTTCGACACCTCGCCCGGGGTGATGAAGCTGCCGGTCATCGGCATGGAGCTGCAGCGCGCCATCGCCCTGCTCTCGCGGCCCGAGGTCTTCCCGTACGCGAAGTTCACCGTCCGCGGCGCGGAGAACATCCCGGCCGACGGGCCGGCGATCCTCGTGGGCAACCACCGCTCCTACTTCGATCTCGTCGCGATGGCGGTCGCCTTCCGCCGCACCCCGCGCTCGGCGCGCTTCCTGGGCAAGAAGGAGCTCTTCGACGTGCCCGGTCTGGGGACGATCTTCCGTGCCGGCGGCGGCATCAGCGTCGACCGTCGGCAGGACGACCCCGACAGCCCCGACGCCTTCGCCTCGGCCGTGCGGGCCCTCCGCGGCGGCGAGCTCGTCGCGATGATGCCCGAGGGGACGATCCCGCGGGGCATCCACTTCTTCGAGCCGGGCATGCGCGGCTTCCCGGGCGCCGCCCGCCTGGCCCACCTCACCGAGGTGCCGGTCATCCCCTTCGCCATCACGGGGACCGAGAAGGTCTGGCCGCGCAGCTCCAAGGTGCCGCGGATGCTCACCAACCCGCTGACCCGGCCCGAGGTGACGGTGACCTTCGGCGAGCCGGTCGACCTGAAGTACCGGTCGGTGCCGCGCGACATGGAGCGGGTCTTCGAGGCGATCACCGCGATGCTGCCCGACGACGTCCGCGAGCCGGCCCGGCCGACCCTCGCCGAGATGGCCCTGACCTATCCCGACGGCGTCGTGCCCGACGAGGACCGCTGGTACGCCGTCGACGGTGGCACCGACTCGCACGTCGAGTACGGCGAGTAGGGCCCGGTCCGGCCGGCGTCGCGCCCGGCCAGCGCCCGGCTCGAGCTGCTGCTCGTGCGCGACG
>NZ_JBNFOF010000146.1:0-8295 GCF_057364645.1 Janibacter sp. CFPM2_SD2 | reverse complement strand
CGGTTGACCCGCGCCTCGCTGCGCCGGCCGCGCCCGTCCCACGGCGCCGGAGCCGACGTCGATCCAGCGCGCCCGGCCGCAGCCTCCTGCTCGGCGTCGAGGTCGTGGTCGTGGCTCGTCAGCTGCAGGCCGAGCAGCCAGTCGCCGTCGCGACCCACGAGCAGGACCGGTCGGTCCTTGCCCTGGGTGTGGTCCTCCTCGTAGGGCACCCAGACCCAGACGACCTCGCCGGGGGAGGGCGTCGGGTCCTCGGGGGTCGGGGCCCACTGCATCGTCGGCACACCCGTGAAGTCGCCGGGGTAGTCGCTCATGCCGGCCACGCTAGCGCTCCCGCGTGAGCATCCTCACGAACTGACCGGCGAGGAAGTTACCCGTGAGGTCACCCGCCGTACACCCACCCCCGACAGGCTCTGCGCCATGCCCTCGGACGCCACACCTCATACCCCCCTGCCCGGACCCGCCCGACGTGACGTCGTGCGCGGGGCGCCGTCGGGGCCGTCGCCGCCACCGCGACCGTCACCCCCTTCGCCCTGTCGGCCGCGCACGCCGCACCGACCACCGGATTCCTCCACGGCGTCGCCTCCGGCGCACCCGCCTGCCCACCGCCGTCGTCCTGTGGACCCGCGTGACGCCGACGGCCGACGCCGTGCCCGGCTCCGGCCGGGGCCCCCGGGTCAAGGTCACGTGGGAGGTCGCGACCGACGACGACTTCACCCGGATCGTGCGTCGGGGGCAGGTCGCCACCGGCACCGAGCGCGACCACACCGTCAAGGTGGACGCGAGCGGGCTGACGCCGGGCACGCGCTACGCCTACCGCTTCCGCAGCGGGGGAGCCACCTCGCCGACGGGCTGGACCCGCACGGCGCCCGCGCCGTCGAGCACCCCGAGCCGACTGCGGCTGGGCGTCGTCTCCTGCTCCAACTGGGAGGCCGGATGGTTCTCCGCCTACCGCCACCTCGCCGCACGAGGCGACCTCGACGCCGTGCTCCACATGGGCGACTACCTCTACGAGTACCCGACCGGTGAGTACGGGGCGGGCGAGACGGTCGTCCGCACGACGCAGCCGACGCACGAGATCGTCACCCTCGCCGACTACCGGGTGCGGCACGGTCACTACAAGACCGACCCCGACCTGCAGGCGTTGCACGCGGTCGCCCCGTGGATCACCACGTGGGACGACCACGAGAGCGCCAACGACGCGTGGATCGACGGCGCGGAGAACCACCAGCCGGAGACCGAGGGCGCCTGGGCCGACCGCGCGGCCGCCTCGCGGCGCGCCTACGACGAGTGGATGCCGATCCGGTTGTCCGGCACCGCGACCCTCGGCGACGGCAACCAGGTCTACCGGGAGCTGTCCTTCGGCACGCTCGCCGACCTGCGCATGCTGGACCTGCGCAGCTATCGCAGCGAGCAGGCCTCCTACGCCGCCCTCGGCCAGGTGGGCTCGCCCGACCGCACCATCGCCGGCGACGCGCAGATGGGCTGGCTCAAGGAGTCGCTGAGCGCCTCGAGCGCGACGTGGAAGCTCGTCGGCAACCCGGTGATGATCTCCCCGGTGACCTTCGCCGCCGTCGACGTCGAGGCCGGGCAGGCGCTCAACGACATGGGTGGGCTCATCCCGCCGGAGGGCATCCCCTACAACGTCGACCAGTGGGACGGCTACACCGCCGACCGCCGCGAGCTCATCGACCACCTCGCCGACCACGCGATCCCCAACACCGTCTTCATCACCGGCGACATCCACTCCGCGTGGGCCTGCGACCTGCCGAAGAATGTCGGCACCTACCCCTTCAGCCCGAGCGTCGCGGTCGAGTTCGTCGGCACGTCGGTCACCTCCGACAACCTCGACGACATCCTCCAGGTCGCGCCCCGCACGGTCTCGCTCACCGTCGAGGCCGCGATCCGCACCGCCAACCCGCACGTGCGCTACCTCGACTTCGACCGTCACGGCTTCAGCGTCCTCACCCTGACCCCGAGCCGTGCCCAGATGGACTGGTACGCCCTCGCCGACCGCACCGACCCGGCCTCGCCGGTCCGGTGGAGCGCCGGCTTCGAGACCCTGCCCGGCACCCAGCGCGCCCGTCGCGTCTGGTACCCCGCCACCTGACCGGAGAGACCATGACCACCCCGTCCCACCCCTCCCGCCGCACCCTCCTGCGCTTCGCCGCCGCCAGCGGTGCGACCGTCGCCATCTCCGGCGCGCTCGGTGCCCCTTGGGCCTCCGCCGCGTCGAAGGGGGATCAGCGTCGCGTCTACGTCCTGGTCACCGACGGGCTGCGCCCGGACGAGATCACGCCCGAGTGCACCCCTCACCTGCATGCCCTGCGCACCGGCGGCACCTGGTACCCCAACGCCCGGTCCCTGCCGGTCATGGAGACCATCCCCAACCACGTGATGATGATGACCGGCGTGCGGCCCGACCGCAGCGGCGTGCCGGCCAACAAGATCTACGACCGCGGCCTCGGCGAGGTCCGCGACATGGACCAGCCGAGCGACATCAAGGTCGCGACCCTCATCGAGCGGCTCAACGCCCGCGGCCTGACGACCGGCACCGTGCTGTCGAAGGACTACCTCTACGGGGTCTTCGGCGACCGCGCGACCTATCGGTGGGAGCCCAAGCCGCTCATGCCGATCACCGACCACGCGCCCGACGGCTACACCTACGACGCGCTGGTCAAGATGGTCGACGAGGCCGACCCGCACCTCGTCTTCGTCAACTTCGGCGACATCGACCGGGTCGGTCACGCCGACCTCGGGGGCACGACCAGCCTGCCCGCGATGCGCTACGCCGCCCTGGCCAACACCGACCGTCTCGTCGGCGACTTCGTCGAGCACCTCAAGGCGAAGGGGGCGTGGGAGCGCTCGGTCATCATCCACCTCGCCGACCACTCGATGGACTGGTCGATGGCGTGGAAGGTCATCTCGCTCGGCGCCCCCATCTGGTGGGACACCACGCTGCGCGACAAGGTGGAGATCGCGCAGAACGGTGGCGCCGACTGCCTCTACTGGACCGGCCCCGCGGGGGAGCGGGCCGCCGGCCTGCAGCGGCTGCGCACCCTCGTCGAGCGGCAGGCGGGGGTGCTCTCGGTGCACACGCCGGCCGAGCTGCGCCTGGGCGCCAACGCCGGCGACCTCGTCGTCTACTGCAAGCAGGGCTGGCGCTTCTCGGACCCGACGATCTTCGACAACCCGATCCCCGGGAACCACGGACACCCGACGACGGCTCCCATCCCCTTCGTCCTCGGCGGTGGCTCCCCGCTCGTCCGGCCGGGCACGCGCACCGCGACCGCCCACACGCTCGACGTCGCGCCGACCGTCGGCGCGATCTTCGGCCTGCCCTCGCTGCCGGGTGGCTACGACGGGGTCAGCCGGCTCTGACAGGCCGCCCCGACCCCGTGGGCCGTGGGTGAAGGACTTCTCATGGAGCCTTCACGCACGGCTCATGGGGGCTTCCTAGCGTGACGTGCGTCGCTCGGGCACAGGGCACCGAGCCGTCACAGGGAGAGCCACCATGAACCGCCTCGCCACCGCCACCGCCGTCCTCGCCGTCGCCGCCGGAGGGGCGTCGCCACCGCGGCCCCCGCCTCGGCCGACGACCGCACCTGCCGCGGCACCATCTCGAAGCAGACGATCAGCGGCGACCTCGTCGTCCCGAGCGGCGCGAGCTGCCGGGTCAACAGCCTCGACGTCAAGGGCAACATCAAGATCGCCCGGGGCGCCACCCTGCGCTCCTACCACTCGAGCGTCGACGGCAATATCCAGTCCCAGGGTCACGCCTACGTGCGCTTCACCTACGGCTGGGTCGACGGTGACATCCAGCTCGAGGACGGGGCCAGCCACCACCTGCGCAATGCCTTCGTCGACGGCAACATCCAGCTCGAGGGCAACCGCGGCTACGCGCAGAACGTCATCCGCTCGCGCACAGACGGCGACATCCAGCTCTTCTCCAACCCGAAGGGCGCGAAGTACGTCTACGACAACCGGGTCCACGGCAACCTGCAGTGCAAGAGCAACACCCCCGCCCCGAAGGGCTGGGGCAACCGGGTCTCGGGCGACAAGGAAGGCCAGTGCGCCCGGCTCTGACGTGACGCCTCGGGGGCGTGGGATGATGGGCGGACGTCCACCCGCTCCCACGCACCCCGAGGTCCGCCACCCGTGTCACCCCAGGCCCGTGAGGCCCTGCCGCCCAACGCGACCCCGCCGGCGCAGATCCGCAACTTCTGCATCATCGCCCACATCGACCACGGCAAGTCGACGCTCGCCGACCGGATGCTCGGCATCACCGGCGTCGTCGAGGCCCGGGCCATGCGCGCGCAGTACCTCGACCGCATGGACATCGAGCGCGAGCGCGGCATCACCATCAAGTCGCAGGCCGTGCGCATGCCGTGGGAGGGGGTCGACGCAGCGGGGCAGCCCGGGACCTTCTGCTTGAACATGATCGACACCCCGGGGCACGTCGACTTCACCTACGAGGTCTCCCGCTCGCTCGCCGCGTGCGAGGGCGCGATCCTGCTCGTCGACGCCGCGCAGGGCATCGAGGCCCAGACCCTCGCCAACCTCTACCTGGCGATGGACAACGACCTGACGATCATCCCGGTGCTCAACAAGATCGACCTGCCGGCCGCCCAGCCGGAGAAGTACGCCGAGGAGATCGCCGGCCTCATCGGCTGCGAGCCCGAGGACGTGCTCCGGGTGAGCGGCAAGACGGGCGAGGGCGTCGAGGCCCTGCTCGACAAGATCGTCGCCGAGCTGCCGCCGCCCGAGGGTGACGCTCAGGCGCCCGCCCGGGCGATGATCTTCGACTCCGTCTACGACAACTACCGCGGTGTCGTCACCTACGTGCGGGTCGTCGACGGGGCGCTGCACCCCCGCGAGAAGATCGCGATGATGTCGACCAAGGCGACCCACGAGCTGCTCGAGATCGGGGTCATCTCGCCGGAGATGATCCCGAGCCAGGGCCTGGGCGTCGGTGAGGTCGGCTACCTGATCACCGGCGTCAAGGACGTGCGCCAGTCCAAGGTCGGTGACACCGTGACCAATGCCGCGGCGCCCGCGGCCGACGCGATCGGTGGGTACAAGGACCCCAACCCGATGGTCTTCTCGGGGCTCTACCCGATCGACGGGTCCGACTACCCGACGCTGCGCGACGCCCTCGACAAGCTCAAGCTCAACGACGCCGCGCTCGTCTACGAGCCGGAGACCTCCGCTGCCCTCGGCTTCGGCTTCCGCTGCGGCTTCCTCGGCCTGCTCCACCTGGAGATCGTGCGCGAGCGCCTCGAGCGCGAGTTCGACCTCGACCTCATCTCGACCCAGCCCAATGTCGTCTACGAGGTGACGATGGACGACGGCTCCGAGGTCCTCGTGACCAACCCCAGCGAGTTCCCCTACGGCAAGGTCGCGGAGGTCCGCGAGCCGGTCGTCAACGCGACGATCCTCGCGCCGAGCGAGTTCATCGGCGCGATCATGGAGCTGTGCCAGGGCAAGCGCGGCCAGCTCGGTGGCATGGACTACCTCTCCGAGGACCGCGTCGAGATGCGCTACACGCT
This sequence comes from Janibacter sp. CFPM2_SD2, assembly GCF_057364645.1. Classification (NCBI taxonomy): domain Bacteria; kingdom Bacillati; phylum Actinomycetota; class Actinomycetes; order Micrococcales; family Intrasporangiaceae; genus Janibacter; species Janibacter sp. CFPM2_SD2. Next base: position 2,749 of record NZ_JBNFOF010000146.1, on the reverse strand, counting down.
GCCGCTGGCCGAGATCGTCTTCGACTTCTTCGACCAGCTGAAGTCCAAGACCCGAGGCTACGCCTCCCTCGACTACCAGGAAGCGGGCGACCAGGCCGCCGACCTGGTCAAGGTCGACATCCTCCTGCAGGGCGAGACCGTCGACGCCTTCAGCGCGGTCGTCCACAAGGACAAGGCCTATGCCTACGGCACGATGATGGCCGGCAAGCTCAAGGAGCTCATCCCGCGGCAGCAGTTCGAGGTGCCGATCCAGGCCGCCATCGGCGCGCGGATCATCGCCCGCGAGAACATCCGCGCGATCCGCAAGGACGTGCTCGCCAAGTGCTACGGCGGTGACATCTCCCGCAAGCGCAAGCTCCTCGAGAAGCAGAAGGAGGGCAAGAAGCGGATGAAGAACATCGGCACCGTCGAGGTGCCCCAGGAAGCCTTCATCGCTGCGCTCTCCTCCGACGACAGCGCGGTGGACAAGGCGAAGAAGTAGCGGCGCGCTGCTGACGTGACGCAGGCGACGCCGGGGACCCTTCCCGGTCACTAAGCGCTGGCTTAGTGTGGCGGTCATGGCCCAGCAGACCTTCGCCCTCTACCAGCGCATCGCGAGCCTCCCGGCGGGCAAGCGACTCTTCTCGCTGCTCTACTCCGTCAAGGCGCCCTACTTCGCCACCGTGCGCCCGCAGGTGCGCGAGGTCCGCGCCAACCACGCGGAGCTGTCGATCCGCAACCGCAAGCGGGTGCACAACCACATCGGCACCCTGCACGCGATCGCCGTGTGCAACGGTCTCGAGGCCGCCATGGGTCTGCTCGCGGAGGCGACCTGCCCGAGCGACCAGCGGTGGCTGCCGCGCGGCCTGCAGGTGAGCTACCTGGCGAAGTCGACGACCGACCTGCTGTGCGTCGCCGAGACCGACCCCGAGCAGTGGGCGGGCGAGGCTCCCTACGACGTCGACATCCGGGTCAAGGCCGTGCGCACCGACGGGGTCGTCGTCGTCGAGGGCGTCATCCCGGTCTACGTCACCGCCAAGCCGAAGAAGGCCTGAGCCTCACCCGACGAGCCGGTCGCGCAGCCGCGCGACCTGCTCCGGCGACCACCCCGCGGCCTCGAGCCACCCCTCGGCACCGCCGAACTCTGACTCGAGGTGCGCGAGCACGGCCTCCATCGACTCGCGCCGTGGCAGCTGGTCCTCGAGGCTGTGCGTCGGCAGCGTGCGCGCATAGGGCTCGACGCTCGAGAGCCGGTCCATGATCCGCTCGAGGCGCTCGGCCGTGCGCACGTAGTCGTCGACGACGACCTCGGCGGGCACGCCCGCGACGACCAGGGCCATGCCGACCACGGTGCCGGTGCGGTCCTTGCCCGCCGCGCAGTGGACGACCGTGGCGCCCGTGCTGTCGCGGACGGCGGCCAGTGCCGCCGCCACCGAGTCGGGCCGGGCCGTGAGGTAGCCCGTGTAGTGCCTGGCCCAGAAGGCGCCGTCCCGGGGCGAGTGGTCCTGCCGGCCCCACCGGACGGCCAGGGCTTGCTCGATCGTCTCGTCGGGGTCGCGGTCCTCGCGCAGCAGGCTGTGGTGGTGGTGCGTCAGCGCGGTGGCGCGCAGCGGACCCGCTCCGGTCACCTCGTACTCGACGTGGCTGCGCAGGTCGACGACGTCGCTCACCCCGAGCTCGTCGACGAGGCGACGCACGTCCCCTTCGCTCAGGTCCTGCAGGTTGTCGCTGCGGATCATCCGGCCCTCGCGGGTGGTGCGTCCGTCGCGGGTGGGCAGCCCGCCGAGGTCTCGCATGTTGACGACGCCGTCGAGCTCGATCCACCGGGTCATGGCGCCCACGCTATCGGTGGGAGGATGAGCCGGTGCGTCCCCCCTTCGGCATCTACCTGCACGTGCCCTTCTGCACGGTCCGGTGCGGGTACTGCGACTTCAACACCTACACCGCCACCGAGCTGGGCCCCGTCGGCGGGGCGAAGGGGGCGAGCGTCGCCACCTATGTCGACGCCGCGATCGCCGAGCTCGACCTCGCAGTCCGGTCCGTGGGTGACGACCGCCGGGTCTCGACGGTCTTCGTCGGCGGCGGCACGCCGACGCTGCTGCCGCCGCAGGACCTCGTGCGCTTCCTCGACGCCGTGCGGGAGCGGTGGGGGCTGGCCGACGACGTCGAGGTGACGACGGAGGCCAACCCCGACAGCGTCACCGAGGAGTCGCTGCGGGTCCTGGCCGACGGGGGCTTCACCCGGGTGAGCATCGGCATGCAGTCGTCGGTGCCGCAGGTGCTCGCCACGCTCGACCGCACCCACGACCCGGCCAACGTCTCCCGGGCCGTCGCCGCGGCCCGAGCCGCCGGTCTGGCCGTGAGCCTCGACCTCATCTACGGCACGCCGGGGGAGAGCCTCGAGCAGTGGCGCACCTCCCTCGAGACCGCGGTGGGCCTGGCGCCCGACCACCTGTCGGCCTATGCGCTGACCGTCGAGGACGGCACCAAGATGGCCGCCCGGGTGCGCCGCGGCGAGCTGCCGATGCCGACGGGCGACGACGAGGCCGACAAGTACGAGCTCGCCGACGAGCTGCTCGCCGACGCCGGCTACGACTGGTACGAGATCAGCAACTGGGCCCGCACGCCCGCCGACCGGTGCCGGCACAACATCGCCTACTGGCGCAGCCACGACTGGTGGGGCGTCGGGCCGGGGCGCCACGCCACGTCCGAACGGTGTGCGCTGGTGGAACCTCGAAGCCACCGGCGAACCCTGGGCCAAGGCGCTGGC
>NZ_JBNFOF010000145.1:0-8312 GCF_057364645.1 Janibacter sp. CFPM2_SD2 | reverse complement strand
CGGTGCGACGGCCGACGAGCTCGGCCTGCCGAGGCTGGCCACCGACGCCGGCGCCGCCTTCGTCGACTCGCTGCAGGTGGCCGGCCTCGCCGGCGGGACGCTCATGCTCGTCGTGGCCGCCGCGGTCTTCGTGCTCACCCCGCGCGGCACCGACATCTCCGGCGCCACCCACGGCTGACCCCCAACCCTGCAAAACCCTAGGGTTTTGCGAAGTTGCTCGCCCCCAACCCTGCAAAACCCTAGGGTTTGCGAAGTTGGGGAGGGGTCGCGGGTGTGCAGTGCCGTTTGGCCATGCGAAGGGGAGGGGCGGGTAGCGTCGAGCCACGTGAGCGAGACCCCCTTCGACCAGGCCCTGCAGGCGGCACGTCACGACGACCCGTCGGTCCGGCAGCGGGCCGCCCTGTGGCTCGGCACCCACGCCGACGAGAGCGTCGCCGCCGACCTCGTGCGGCTGCTCGTCACCGAGCCCGACTTCTACGTCCGCGAGACCCTGACCTGGGCCGTGGTCACCCGTCACGCGGCGACCTACCCGCTGCTCGTCGAGGCCCTGCACGACGAGGACCTCGCCGCGGGGCCGGCCGGGTCCAGGTGCTCCACGCGCTGAGCAAGATCCGCGAGCCCGCCTCCGTCGCCGAGATCCTGCCGCTGACCGACGACGAGGACGACGCCGTCGCGGCCAAGGCGTGGTGGGCGCTCGGCCGGATCCACACACCCGGCGCGGTTGCCGCGCTCGTCGACCACCTCGGGGTCGAGCAGGACTTCCGTCGCCGCGAGCTGACCCGAGCCCTCGAGCAGGCCGGTGAGGCCGCGGTCGAGGGGCTGGCGACCCGGCTGCGCGAGGACCCCGACCTCTCCGTGCGCCGTCACGCCGCCGAGGCACTCCTCGCGATCGGCGACCCGGCCTCCCGCGGGGCTGCCCCCGACCTCCTCCACGCCGTCGAGCACGACGACAAGGAGGTCGTCCTGCCGGCCATCGAGGCCCTCGCCGAGCTCGATCTGCCCGAGGTCGACGGGGTGCTCACGCGCCTGCGTGACGGTGACGACGCCTGGTTGTCGATCACCGCTGGGTGGTTGATCACGGACCGCGCCGACAGGGCCTGAGCCGCACCGCCGCACGCTTGGATGGACCGATGGCCCCCACCTCGACCCGTCCGCGGCTGCTCCCTTCGCTCCTCGTGGCGCAGGCGCTGCTCGTCGCCTCGCCGATCGCCACGCTCGACAACCTGCTGACATCGCCGCGCGCCCTCGGCGCCCAGGCACGGCGGGCGGACCTGCCGGCGACGATCGCGTCGGGCCTGCCCTTCGTCGTGGCGCTGCTGCCCGTCGCCATGGTCGCGGTGGCCGTCGCGGTCCGCCGCCGCACCCCCGGCTCGTGGTTCGGCGCCGGCATCGTCTCGACCCTGGCGCTCGTCATCGCGATCGCCCCCGGCCAGCGCGGCATGACCACCGCGGCCCCTCTCGTGCACGGCATCCCGCTCGGGATCGTCGCTGCCGCAACGCTGCTCGTGCTGTGGCGGGCCCGCGGGGAGCGCACCCGCGAGCACGGTCGCTCGAGGGGCCGGCCGGTCCACCGTCGCCGCCGCCCCTAGGCCCTGGCTCCTCGCCCTCCGCAGCCGTCGCGCCACCGCGACCACCATCCCGGTCGCCCATCGGCGCCGCCCTCAGCCCCGACCTCGAGGTTTCGTCCACGACCCCGACGGCGCCGCTCGACGGCGAGCCGGCCGCCCAGGCGCGGCACCTGGCGCCCAACCCCGACAGCAACATCCACGGCGACGCGGCGATGACCGATGCCTACACCGACCGTGAGGTGCTCGACCCCCGCGGCGCCGAGGTCATCCGTCGCCACCTCGGCGGCGTGTGCGCCTCGATGCTCTTCGACGAGCACGGCCGCATCGTCGCGGTGTGCGTCAACGCCACCCGGGTGACGCTCAACGTGCTCGACCCGGACTCGCTCGAGGTCCTCGCCCGCGAGCACGTCGCCGACCGGCCCTTCCGCGCCGACTTCGCGACGAACTTCGCCGGTGGCGGCTACGCCGTGCTCGACGACGAGCAGCGGGTCGTGCTGCCCACCTCCGACGGCCGGATCACCCGGTGGTCGGTCGCCGACTCCTCGGGCGAGCCGGCGATCGAGGCGGTCGACGAGTTCGACGTGACGTCAGGTCTGGCCGAGGGCGAAGGGATCAACTCCGCGGTGCCGGGCACGGACGGCGAGATCTGGGTCGTCGGCCAGCTCGGCTCCGTGGCCGTGCTCGACCCCGAGTCCGGCGACGTCGGTTCCACGCGCTTCGCGGACGCCGACATCGAGAACTCCTTCGCCGTCGGCAGCGACGGACGTGCCTGGGTCGTCACCTCGCGCGAGCTCGTCGCCCTGCGCGCCGACGGCTCCACGCCGCAGGTCGTGTGGCGGCAGACCTATGACGCCGGCACCCGCCGCAAGCCCGGTCAGACGAGCCGCGCCTCCGGCACCACGCCCACCCTCCTGCTCGGCGAGCGCTACGTCGCCATCACCGACAACGCCGACCCGCGGATGCACGTCGTCGTCTACGACACACGGCGGGGGCTGGGCAGCCGGGAGCACTGCCGGGTCCCGGTCTTCGCCCCCGAGCGCAGCGCCACGGACAACTCCCTCATCGCCATCGGGTCTTCCCTCTTCGTCGAGAGCAACTACGGCTACAACCTCTTCGACGCGACCTTCGGCCGCTCCACCGAGCCCGGCATGACCCGCATCGACGTCACCGACGACGGCTGCGAGCAGGTGTGGGCCAACGACGAGATCCGCACGCCGTCGGTCGTCTCCAAGGGCACCCGGGCGGGGGTCATCGCCACCTATACGAAGGGGGAGTCCGTCGCCGGCATCGACGCTTGGTACTTCACCGCGGTCGACGCGACGACCGGCGAGGTCATGTGGCGCCGGCTCGCCGGGACCGGGCCGATGGTCAACAACCACTACGCGGCGATCTACGTCGGGCCCGACGGCGGGCTCTACGTCGGCGCGACCGGCGGCATCGTCGCCCTGCGCCCCCGGACCTGAGCCCTACGCTGAGGACCCATGGCCGACGTGACGATCACCCACCGCCCCGACGAGTCGCGCTTCGTCGCCGAGATCGACGGCGCCACAGCGGGTTTCGCCGAGTACCAGCTGACCGACGACCTCTACGTCTTCACCCACACCGAGGTCGACCGCGCCCACGAGGGCCTCGGCGTGGGTGGTGCCCTCGCCCGCGCCGCACTCGACCACGTGCGGGCCGAGGGCCGGCGCAAGGTGCTGCCGGTCTGCCCCTTCATCGAGGGCTGGATGGCCCGGCACCCCGACTACCAGGACCTCCACTTCAAGGCGCGCTCGACCGCGACCGACTGACCCGGCTCAGGGGCGACGCAGCTCGACCGGCAGGGCCTCGAGCAGGCGCAGCCACACCTCGCTCGCGTCGGGGAAGCTCGGCACCGCGTGCCGCAGCAGGTGGACCGGCACCCGCCCGGTGATCGCGATCGTCGCCGCGTGCAGCAGCTGCCCGGCGTCGGTGCGACGAAGGTCGTGCCGAGGACGAGCCCGGTGGCCTTGTCGACGACGAGCTTCGCCCGGCCGGGGGCGTCGTCGCGCAGCAGCGCGGCCCCGCCGACCTGCGCGAAGGGGACCTCCGCCACCTCGACGTCGTGCCCCGCCTCGCGGGCCTCGGACTCGGTCATCCCGACCCGCGCCACCTGCGGGTCGGTGAAGACGACCTGGGGGACCGGCACCCCGTCGGGCACCGGGAGCGGCTCACGTCCGGTGGCTGCGGCGGCGATCGCGTCCCCGACCACCGCGCGCGGTACTTGCCCCAGTGGGTCAGCGGCGCCTCGCCGCTCGCGTCACCCACCGCGTGCAGCCACTCGGGTAGCCGCCCCTCGAGCACGTCGTCGGGGGAGAGGCCGACCGCGTCGAGACCGACATCGCCCAGGCGGGGCGCGCCCGGTCGCGACGAGCACCTCGTCGGCCTCGATCTCCCCGGCGTCGGTGACGACCGTGACCGGGCCGCCGTGGACGCGGCCGACCCCGGTGTCCCGTGCGTCCGGCCGGCGGCAGCCGGTGGCCGACGTCGAGAGGCGCACGTCGACCCCCTTCGCCCGAAGTGCCTCTGCGACAACGCTGCCCGCGAAGGGCTCCTGATCGGCGAGGAGGGCGTCGCCCCGCACGAGCATCGTGACCTCGCTGCCGAGCGCGGCCATCCACGTCGCGGCCTCGACCGCGACGACCCCGCCGCCGACGACGACGAGCCGACCCGGGACCTCGGCGACCGCGTCGCGTCGCGTGACCCCCACGGGTGCACGTCGGCGAAGGGAGGCGGGACCACCGGTTCGCTCCCGGTGGCGATGACCACCGCGCGGCGGGCCCGCAGGCCGGACCGGGCCGCCCGGTCGAGCGGTCACCTCGACCTCGGCGCTCGCCGACGACGACGAGCGTGGCCGCGCACGGCCGTGACTGCCCAGCCTCCGCCCAGCGGACCTGGCCGGAGTCGTCACGGCCGCCGACCCAGGTGTCGCGGCGGGCGAGCAGGCCCTCCGGTTCGACCTCGGCTGTGGCCACCCCCTGCAGGTGGGCGGTGGCGTCGGCGACGGCGATCGGGCGCAGCAGCGCCTTGCTCGGGATGCACGCCCAGTAGGAGCACTCGCCGCCGTAGAGCTCGCCCTCGACGAGCGCTGCGGTCAGGTCGGTGCCCTCGATGGCGTACTGCGCGACGTTTTCGCCGACGGGTCCGGCGCCGATGACGACGACGTCGTACTCGTGAGTCTCGGACATGCTGGCTCCTCGGGTGGTGGGGTGGCCGGGCGAAGGGAGGTCAGACCCAGTAGGTGTCGTGCCGGACCATGAACTCGGCGCGCTGCTCCTCGGTCATCTCCTCGCCGCGGGCGAGGGTCTCGAAGTAGTCCTCCCGCGGTGCCCCGGGGGCGAACATCAGCAGCATCGACGCGTGGTCGGACCCGCGGAAGCCGTGGACCCCGCCCTCGGGGACGTAGAGGAAGTCACCGACGGCGACAGTGCCGACCGTGGCGTCCTCGGGAGCGGTGCACTCGATCTTGAAGACGAAGCCGTCCTGGTTGGCCAGCTCGGCGGTGAAGTCGCCAGCCGTGATCGGGACGTTGACGTCCTCGGCGGGGGCGGTCTCCTCGGTGCTCTCACCGGTGGCGTCGACGGACACGGTGCCGGTCGCCGGCACGGCGGTCTTCGGGACGGTGAGGGCCACGTCGCGGGCCTCGCCCCCTTCGCCGAAGGTGTAGGTCGTGGCGGCGGTGCCCTCGAGGGTCTTGACCCCCAGGCCCTGCATCGTCTGCGTGGCGTCGGCGCCGGGCGTGACCGTGGCCTTGATGGCGCCGGCCGGGATCGTCTCGCCCTGCTCGACGGTCTCCGGGACGTCGAGGGTCAGGTCGACGGTCCACGGGTCGGTGAAGGTGATGTTCTGCCCGGTCTCCTTGCACGAGTAGTCGAGGCTCCCCTTGACCTCGGCCGAGGCGGGCGTCGCGGCGGCGATCCCGATCATCCCGAGGCCCGTGACGAGGGCGGCACCGGCGGACGCGCGGGTCCTGAAGCTGGTCATGGAACTTCCAATCTCCGCTGGTCGTGCCCCCGAGACCGAGGGCGCGGTCGTCCCTGCAACCTACCTGCGGGTAGCAAGGAGTGCCGGGCGAAGGGAGTGGCTGTGGCCCGGCTCACGTCGTGCGCCGGCGGTGCCGCGGGGACTACTTGTCGATGTCGCCGACGACGAAGAACATCGAGCCCAGGACCGAGACCATGTCGGCCACGAGGCACCCCGGGAGCAGCTCGCCGAGGACCTGCACGTTGTTGAAGGAGGCCGAGCGCAGCTTGAGCCGCCAGGGCGTCTTCTCGCCCCGCGAGACGAGGTGATAGCCGTTGAGCCCCAACGGATTTTCGGTCGCGGTGTAGCGCTCGCCCTCGGGCACCTTGAGCACCTTGGGCAGGCGCTGGTTGACCGGACCACGGGGGAGCGAGCGCAGTCGCTCGACGCAGGCGTCGGCGAGGTCGAGGCTCACGTGGGTCTGCTCGAGGAGCACCTCGAGGCGGGCCAGCGAGTCACCCGCCGTGCGGGTGACGACCCGCCCCGGGCCGCCCTCGTCGAAGAGCTCGCCGTAAGCGAGGTAGGGCGCGTCGCGCCGCAGGTCGAGGTCGACCCCGCTGGCACGGGCGATGGGGCCGGAGACGCCGTAGGCCTCGGCGAGCGAAGGGGGGAGCACCCCGATCCCGCGGGTGCGGGCCTCGAGGATCTCGTTGCCGACGAGCAGCGCCTCGAGCTGCGGCATCCGGCCGCGCACCGCGGCGACGGCGGCGGTGACGCGGTCGAGCCAGCCGGCTGGCAGGTCCTCCTTGAGCCCCCCGACGCGGTTGAACATGAAGTGCATCCGCCCGCCGGAGATCTCCTCCATGACGGCCTGGATCTCCTCGCGCTCGCGGAAGGAGTAGAAGATCGGCGTCATCGCCCCCAGCTCGAGCGGGTAGGAGCCGAGGAACATCAGGTGGTTGAGCACGCGGTTGAGCTCCGCGAGCAGGGTGCGCGCCCACGTCGCCCGCTCGGGGACCTCCATGCCGAGCATCGCCTCGACGCCGAGGACGACGCCCAGCTCGTTGCCGAAGGCCGAGAGCCAGTCGTGGCGGTTGGCCAGGACGGTGATCTGCCGGTAGTCGCGGACCTCGAAGAGCTTCTCGGCACCCCGGTGCATGTAGCCGACGACGGGGTCGGCGGAGACGATGCGCTCGCCGTCGAGGACGACCCGCAGCCGCAGCACGCCGTGGGTCGCGGGGTGCTGGGGGCCGATGTTGAGCACCATGTCGGCGCTGGCCAGCGACCCGTCGCCCACACCGACGTCGAGGGTCCGCGTGCCGCGCGTGCCCGGGCTGCTCGTCATGCCCGCCAGTATGCGCCAGGCGGTGCGGCCGTGGCCCTTTGGCACCATGGACGGGTGCCGACCCGACGTGTGCGACGAGCGGGCGCGGGGCTCGTGGCCCTCGCGCTCGCCGTGGCGACCCTCGCCGGCTGCATCGGCGAGCCCGAGGAGCCCTACACCCCGTCCGGGACGGCCGCCGTCGAGGGCGAGGCCGTGCTCGACCCGTGGTTCGACGCGGTGCGCGGCGACGCGGACGACGCGGCCGACGTCGTCGTCCTCGGCGACTCGGTGAGCGAGGGCTCGGGCCTGCGCGACCACCTCGAGCGACGGTGGGTCGACCGCCTCCAGGCCCAGCTGCGCGAGCGCTCGGGCACGCCCGACTGCCGACGACGCCGGGCGGGTGGCAGGCACGGACCTCGCTCGTGCCGGCCTACTACCAGGCCTCGTCGCTGCCCGACCCGCAGGTGCGTGGCATGACCACCCTGACGCCCGACCTCGGTCCGGGAGGGCGGGGCATGGCCCTCGAGCCGGGGGCCAGCATCACGTGGAAGGTCCGGGCCGAGTCGGTCGACATCGGCTATCGCACCCGCTTCGGCGGGGGCCCCTTCGAGGTGCGCATCGACGGCGAGATCCCCTACGACGGGCTCGCCGTCGCCACGGACGCCGACGGCGGCGCCGAGCGGCGCACGTGGTCCTCCGGTGACCTCGGGCCCGGCACCCACACGATCACCGTGCGCAACGACGTCAAGGGCAGCACCGCCCGGCGCGCGGTCATCACCGACCTCATGCCCTATCGCGGCGACCGCGACCGCTGCGTCCACGTCCTCGACGCCTCGCGCTCCGGCGTCTCGGCACGCACCATCTCCCAGACGCCGGGCTACCTGCGCGACTCCCTCTCGCTCGAGCCCGACCTGCTCCTCGTGCCGCTCGGCTTCAACGACCGCCGCACCGGGTCCAACGCGCGCGAGTTCGGCGAGAGCCTCGACAGCGTCATCGGCCAGGCGCGGGAGTACGGCTACGACGGCCCGATCCTGCTCGTCGGCTGGTTCACCCCGGCGCCGGTCCGGGGTCAGGCGTCGTGGACCGGGTACCTGCGCGTCATGCAGGGGCTCACCCGGCGCGAGGGCGTCAGCTTCATCGACCTGTCGCCCGTGCTGCCGGCGGCCGACCCGTCGTCGCGCTACTTCCGCGACGGGCTGCACCCGTCGGAGCAGGGGCAGCCGCTCATCGCGGACGTGCTGACGGAGGTGCTCGTGCCGCCGGGTGACGGCACCCCGACGACGTCAGGGTCGGCGACCCCCTCCAGCTCCTCCGGCCCGTCGTCAGCCGACCCGGCGAAGCGCCCAGAGGAATCCTCCGGGACCCCCTGACGTCAGGGCGGCGGCCTGCGACGCGCGGGCCAGCGCGGCGAGGTAGCCCGCGGGGTCGCTGCGGGCCAG
>NZ_JBNFOF010000144.1:0-8369 GCF_057364645.1 Janibacter sp. CFPM2_SD2 | reverse complement strand
CACAACCAGCCAAGACGAGGTATTGGCATCGATTTTTGACACGCTGTTGAGTTCTCAAGATTCACACGCACACCCATCACCACCCACCGTCTCCGGCCAGATGCTTCAAGGGGCAACTTCTCTAACTTACCACTGTCCATGCTTGGGCGCCAACTTCGTGATCCGCTCTTGGAGCGGCCGTTGTTGATCGCGCTTGGATCTTCAGCGGTGGCCCACCGTAGCAGCGGGGCTGCTCGGTTCCAAATCCGCGGTTCCGACCTGATCGACCGGATCCGAGTGACTCGGATGAGGGCTGTCAGCTCGCGGGACCGGCCTGCCTGGGGTGACTTCTCGAGTCACCGCTTGGTGTCCGTTCCTCCCTCTCGGGCTGACGTCGAGAACATTAGATCACCGATGCCGCAGACGCCAAATCGCCTCTGCCGGAGGCCCTCAGACCCCTCATCGGGGCCCAGGTCCCGCGCTGGATCATCACCGTGCGGAGCACATCCGGCCGGTCGGTGATGATCCCGTCGACCCCCATGTCGAGCAGCTCGTGCATCAGCCGGGGCTCGTCGACGGTCCACACGACGACGCGCACCCCCAGCCGGTGAGCCCGGCGCACGAGCGAGGCGGAGTGGATCGGCAGCCGGCCCAGCTGGACGGGGACGTGGGCGAAGCGCCCGCGCACCACGGCCGCCGGTGGCTGCAGTCCCGCCTTGGATGCGGAGATGAGGGCGGTGAGCGATCGCCATCCCAGTGCCGTGCGCACGTGCGGTGCCTGCGAGGCGAGCAGGTGCAGCCACCCGTCCCAGGCGCCGGCGACGCACACCCGCTCTGCGTAGTCACGTCGCTGGAGCAACCGCGCCATCGGCGCGATCGCCGCCCGGTCCTTGAGGTCGACCGTGAAGCAGGCGTCCGGGAAGCTCCGCAGCGCCTCCTCGAGGGTGGGGATCGGCTCGGTCCCACCCACACGCACGTGACGATCGAGGTCGGCCAGGGTGTGGGCGCCGACGCGCCCGGTCCCCGTGGTGACCCGGTCGAGGGTGTCGTCGTGGAAGCAGACGAGCTGACCGTCGGCCGTGAGCTTGACGTCCGACTCGAGGTAGCGCAGGCCCAGAGCCGTGGAGATGGCGAAGGCAGCCAAGGTGTTCTCGGGCGCCAGGTGGGCCCCACCGCGGTGCGCGATCGCGAGTGGCTCCGTCTCCTCGCCGTAGCTCATGCCCCGATGGTGGACCCCCTTCGCCCCTCGTGCCGACCACAACGGGGGTGTGGTGCACAGGGTTCACCATGACTTCCCCGGGACGTTGCCGTCGCGTCGACGAAGGGAGGATGCCGGGCGCGCGGGAAACTCGTGGGTAGGCTGGGCGACCGAAGACGCCACCCCTGTGGCAGGTCACGTCGACACGAGCAGGAGCAGCATGAGCAACGATCACGCCCGCACCGGCAGCACCGACCCCGTCACCCGACGACTCGTCGGTCAGCCCGCACCCGGTGAGACCGAGCGCACCGTCGGTCAGCTCGTCTCCGACGCCACGCACGACATCTCGGCCCTCGTGCAGAGCGAGATCCAGCTGGCCAAGGCCGAGGTCACCAAGGGCCTGTCCTTCGGCGGCAAGGGCGCGGGCCTGCTCGCCGTCGCCGGCTTCCTCGCGCTGCTCGGCCTGATCTTCCTCTTCCACACGCTGGCCAGGGTCATCGCCATCTGGCTGCCCGTGTGGGCGGGCTACCTCATCATCACGGTCGTCCTCTTCCTCATCGCCGCTGGTCTGGGCTTCGTCGGCCTCAAGGCGCTGAAGAAGGCCAAGGAGAACACCGTCCCGCAGAAGGCGATCCGCAACGCCCAGGACACGGTCGCCGCGATCAAGCCGGGCAGCTGAACCCGCCCGACGCCGCGGCCGCCCTCGTCGACGGCCCGTGGGAGCACCGCTTCGTCTCGGCGAACGGCGCCCGCTTCCACGTGGCCGTCACCGGGAGCGGGCCCCTCGTCCTCTTCGTCCACGGCTACCCGCAGTTCTGGTGGGCCTGGCGCCACCAGCTGCCGGCCGTCGCCGCGCAGGGCTACCGCGGCCGCCGCGGTGGACCTGCGCGGCTTCGGCGCAAGTGACAAGCCGCCCGCCGGCTACGACCTGGCGACCGCCTGCGACGACCTCGCCGCGATCGTCCGCAGCCTCGGCGCGGACGACGCGGCGCTCGTCGGTCTCGGCCTCGGCGGCTGGGTCGTGTGGAGCATGCCGACCCACCAGTCGGGCGTGACCCGGGCGATCGCTCCCTTCGGCGTCCCCCATCCCGCGGTCTTCCACCGCGCCATGTGGCGCCACCCGCTGCAGTGGCGGGCCAACCAGTACCTGCGCGCGATGCAGGCCCCCTTCGCCTCCGAGCGTCAGCCGCTCACCGTCTCCCGCCGGCTGAACGCCTGGTCCGGCAGCGACACCTCGTGGATCACCGACGAGGTCACCGAGCGCTACACCGAGGCGATGTCCGTCCCCTTCGCCGGGCAGGCCGCCGCCGAGTACCACCGATGGTTCTACCGCTGCCGGCTCACGCCGAGCGGGGTGCGCTACCTGCACAAGCTGCAGGGCCGCATCGACGTGCCCGTGCTGCAGCTGCACGGCGCCGAGGACCACACCTCGCTGCCGGTGCTCGCCGCCGAGAGCTCTCGGTTCGTCGAGGGGCCGCTGGCCCGAGCCAGCGTGGCCGGCGCCGGGCACTTCGTGCCCGAGGAGGCTCCCGAGGAGGTCACCGACGCGCTCAGCGCGTGGTTGACCGCCGCACACCCTGCGTGAGGTAGGGCTTGACGTAGCGCCACGGGAGGCGACGCCGCCTCCCTTCGTCCCAGGGCTCGGTGAGGTCCGCCGCGTCGAGCAGGACACTCACCAGCTGGGCCGTGAAGCCCCACACGAAGAGGCCCGCGACCTCGAAGGCCGGCCCGACGTAACCGCTCGGCCCCTTGACCATGAAGCGGTTGGCGGGATCGACGAGATCCGCCACGGGGATGCGCTCCACGCGCGCCACCTCGCCGGGATCGACGACGCGAAGGGGGCCCGGCTCCGGCGACCAGCCGAGCACCGGCGTCACTGCATTGGCGCTCGGGCTCAACCACAGGTCGGGGAAGGACCCGATGATCTCGATGCCGGCGGGATCGGCCCCGACCTCCTCCCACGTCTCGCGCAGGGCCGCGTCGACGGGGGTCTCGCCCGGGTCGAGCTTGCCGCCCGGGAAGGAGACCTGACCGGCATGGCTGCGCAGGTGGCCGGAACGCTCGGTGAGGACGATGTCGTGGCCGCTCTCCCCCGGCGAGACGAGCATCAGGACGGCGGAGCGGCGCTGCGGGTCCGGCGGCGGGGCGAAGTCGGTGAACCACGACGGGAGGTCGGCACGCAGGGCGGCCTCTGCCTCCAGCAGCCAGGTCGGCGGCGCCGGGGTCGGGTCCGCCGTCATCGTGCGGCTCCGGGGGCGAGCTCGTACTTGAGCAGCTTCGCCGCCTGGTCCGGGTCCGTCTCGCCCGCGCCGTAGGACGGGCAGAGCCGGGCCACGGGGCAGGCGCCGCACGCGGGTCGGCGGGCGTGGCAGGTGCGCCGGCCGTGGAAGATCACCACGTGGCTGAGCATCGTCCACTCCTTGCGCGGTATGAGCGCGCCGACGGCGTGCTCGACCTTGACCGGGTCCTCCTCGTCGGTCCAGCCCATGCGCCGGGAGAGCCGGCCGAAGTGGGTGTCGACGGTGATGCCCGGGACGTCGAAGGCATTGCCGAGGACGACATTGGCCGTCTTGCGACCGACGCCGGGGAGCTTGACGAGGTCCTGCAGACGGGGCGGGACCTCCCCTTCGTGCTCCTCGACGATCGCCGCAGCCAGCTTGAGGACGGAGTTGGTCTTCGCGCGGTAGAAGCCGGTGGGCCGCAGGACCTCCTCCATCTCCGTGCGGTCGGCGGCGGCCAGGTCGGCCGCCGTGGGCCACCGGGCGAAGAGGGTCGGCGTCACCTTGTTGACCATGACGTCGGTCGTCTGCGCGGACAGCACCGTGGCGACGAGGAGCTGGAGCGGGGTGTCGAAGTCGAGCTCGCAGTGGGCGTAGGGGTAGCGCTCGTGCAGCAACCGGTACATCCGTCGGGCGCGGCGGGTCAGGGCGAGCGGGGACTCGACTCGATCGGCAGACACCCCCGCAGCCTAGGCCCCCTCGCGCGCGGCATCGTGGCACACTGCCCGGTGTGAACCTCGATGTCGTACGCCGCGCCCCGCTCTTCGCGACCCTTGACGACGCCGATGCCGCGCAGGTGATGGCGTCCATGACGCCCGTGCGCATGGAGCGCGGCGACGTCCTCTTCAACGAAGGGGACCAGGGTGACCGGCTCTACGTGATCGCCGAGGGCAAGATCAAGCTCGGCCGCTCCTCCACCGACGGCCGCGAGAACCTGCTTGCGATCCTCGGCCCCTCCGAGATGCTCGGCGAGCTCAGCCTCTTCGACCCGGGTCCGCGCACCGCGACCGCAACCGCCGTCGCCGAGACCCAGCTCATCGGCCTGGGCAACGAGCAGCTGAGCCAGCTGCTCGGCGCGCACCCGCGCATCGCCGGCACGCTGCTCGCCGCGCTCGCGCGTCGTCTGCGCCGCACCAACGAAAACCTCGCCGACCTCGTCTTCACCGACGTCCCGGGTCGCGTCGCCAAGGCCTTGCTCGAGCTGAGCCAGCGCTTCGGCCGCCCGGTCGAGGACGGCGTCATGGTCGCCCACGACCTCACGCAGGAGGAGCTCGCCCAGCTCGTCGGCGCCTCCCGCGAGACGGTCAACAAGGCCCTCGCCGACTTCGCCTCGCGCGGTTGGCTGCGCCTCGAGGCCCGCGCGGTGCTCCTCACCGACGTCGAGCGCCTCCAGCGTCGCGCTCGCTGACCCGCACCCCTCGCGAAGGGCCCGGCCGCCTTTGGCGCCGGGCCCTTCGTGCGTGCCGTGGCGCCAGGTGACCCGCGGGTACGACGACCACTCGCGGGCCCGGCAGACTCCAGCGCCCGCAACACCGGGCATGTCGCCGTCCCCAGTGCCAGGAGTGATCGTCGTACCCGCGAGTCACCACCACCGGGCCCGCCGGTCCGACGCGGTCGAAGGGCAGGGTGGCCCGACCACGGGCGAGAGGCGGAAGCGGACGAATAGCGGGGGTGGCCCGACTCATGAAGAAGTCCGGCCGCATCACCGTGGTGAGCTGTCAGAACAAGCAGCCGGACTTCTTCTTAGGGCCACCCCCGCCCTTCGGGAGCGCACCCAGCCGCACCCGGAGTGCGGCGAGCGCCGGGGAGGCAGCAGCCGAGGCTCAGGCCGACTCGAGGTAGCGCAGCTGCGCGAGGACCGACATCCTGGCGGCCGGCCACACGGAGCGGTCGACGTCGGCGTACACGGTCGCGACGACCGCGTCGCGTCGTCGCGCCGTCGGCGACGGCGGCGCGCACTGGTCGAGGCGTTCGCGGCGGTGCGTGCGGTAGAAGTCGACCATCGCGCTCGCGTCCGGGGACGGTCGGGCCGTGGCCGGGCAGGATCTGCGCGACGCCACCGTCGCCGGTGAGCGCCTTGATCCGCTCGAGCGAGTCGAGGTAGGCGGCCAGCTCACCGTCGGGGTGGGCGACGACGGTCGTGCCGCGCCCGAGGACGGTGTCGCCGGTGAGCAGGGCGTGGTCGGCGGCGAGCGCGAAGGAGACCGAGTCCGCCGTGTGCCCGGGGGTGGCGACCACCCGCACCTCGAGGGTCGCCGGCCCGCAGGACGTCGCCGTCGGCCGAGGTCGTCGTGGCCGCGCCCGACCGCCTGGACCGGAGCACCGGTCAGACGGGCGAGGCGCGGGGCGCCCTCGCTGTGGTCGTGGTGCCCGTGGGTGAGCACGATGCGCCCGACCCGGGCACCGAGGGCGGCGACGTGGTCGACGACCCGCTGCTGGTGAGCAGCCTCGTCCTCACCCGGATCGATGACGATGGCCTCGCTCCCGCCGGGCGACAGGAGCACCCACGTGTTGGTGCCGTCGAGGGTCATGGGGCCGGGGTTGCCCTGGAGCAGGCAGTGCGCGTGCTCGGTGATCTGCCCCCCGGTCCACTGGCCGAAGGGGGCGGACGGCTCCGGGGCGACGGCGCTCACGGCAGGTCCGCCCGCATCGCCGGGCCGGCGTCGGTGTCGACGAGCCGGGGCATGATCGGCGCGATCGGCAGGTCCTGACCGAGGGCGCCGCTCACGGTGGAGACCTCGGCGAGCTGCTCGAGGCAGACGAGGGTCGGCGGCATGAGCATGAGGTCGCCGTCCTCGAAGGCATCGAGCACGTCGCGCGGGTGCACCCACTCGGACAGGTCGGCCTCGCTCGTCTCGCCGTCGGGCTCCTGCCCCGGGGGCACGGCCGCGACGAAGAACCGGGTGTCGTAGCGACGCGGCTCGGCCTCGGGGGTGATCCAGTGCGCGCGGTAGCGCAGCAGGTCGCTGCGCAGGACGAGGTGGTGCTCGAGGAGCACCTGGCCGAAGCCGATCTCGTGGGCGACGAGCCGGGCACGCAGGTCGCCGGCGACCTCGGGGTCGAGGAGCGGCGCCTCGTCCGCGCCGGCAGCGGTGCCGTCGCCCTCGGCGGACGCGGGCGAGGCGAGGAGCACGCCCGTCTCCTCGAAGATCTCGCGCACGGCCGCGGCGACGAGCATGCGCGCGCTCGCCTCGTCGGTGCCGAAGACCTCGGCCCACTCCTCGACGGAGGGCCCGGCCCAGGGCAGCTCGTCCTCGGCGTCACGGATGTCGACTCCCCCACCGGGGAAGACGTGCATCGAGGGCGCGAAGGCCATCGACGAGACCCGGCGCAGCATGAAGACCTCGAGCGGCCCCTCGTCGTCGCGCACGAGCATGACGGTCGACGCGAGCTTGGTCGGGGCCGGATCCGTCACCTCGGGACGGCTCCCGTCGAGACCGAGGAGGGACTCGCGCAGCGGCCCGAGGACGAAGTCGCGCTGGCCCATCAGTCGCGGAGCCTGACCGTCACCTCGACCTCGACCGGGGTCCCGAGCGGCAGCGCGGCCACCCCGACGGCAGAGCGGGCGTGCTCACCGGCGGCGCCGAAGACCTCGCCGAGGAGCTCGCTCGCGCCGTTGATGACTCCCGGCTGGCCGGTGAAGTCGGGGGCACTGGAGACGAAGCCGACGACCTTGACGACCTGCTCGATCCGGTCGAGGTCGCCGACGGCCGCGCGGATCGCGGCGAGCGCGTTGATCGCGCACTGCCGGGCCGCGGCCTTGGCCTGCTCGGGGTCGACCTCGGCGCCGACGTGGCCGGTGACGGGCAGCTCACCGTCGACGAAGGGCAGCTGCCCGGAGGTCAGCACGTGGGTGCCGTCGACGATGGCCGGCACGTAGGCCCGGCCGGGGCGGGCGGGTCCGTCAGCGTGATGGACAGCTCGGCGAGCCGCTCGTCGATGCGTCCCATCAGGCGCCCTTGGGTCGCTTGAGGTAGGCCACGAGGTTGCCCCCGTCGCCCTGCAGGACCTGGACGAGCTCCCAGCCGTCCTCGCCCCACTGGTCGAGGATCTGCTTGGTCGCGTGGACGATGAGCGGCACGGTGACGTACTCCCACTGGGTCATGTCGGCACCCTACTCGTAGGCTGATCGCGTGACCGGCCCCTCCTCCTCCCCCGTCCGGCTGCACGTCGTCACCGGCAAGGGCGGCACCGGCAAGACCACGGTCGCCACGGCCATGGCCCTGGCGCTGGCGTCCCGCGGGCAGCGGGTGCTGCTCGCCGAGGTCGAGGGCCGCCAGGGCCTCTCTCAGGTCCTCGACGTCGCCCCGCTGGGCACCGAGGAGCGCACCCTGGTGACCGACCCCTCCGGCGGCGAGGTCGTCGGGCTGTCGGTCGACGCCAAGACCGCCCTGCTCGAGTACCTGCAGAAGTTCTACAAGCTCGGCCGCGCCGGCTCCGTGCTCGAGAAGGTCGGGGCCGTGGACTTCGCGACCACGATCGCCCCCGGCGTGCGCGACGTCCTGCTCATCGGCCGCGTCTACGAGGCGGTCGGACGGGTGACGAAGGGGGCGAAGAAGCGCCCCGTCTTCGACGCCGTCGTCCTCGACGCCCCGCCGACCGGACGGATCGGTCGCTTCCTCAACGTCAACTCCGAGGTCTCGGAGGTGGCGAAGGTCGGACCCGTGCGCAACCAGGCCGACTCGATCACCCGGCTGCTCCAGAGCCCGACGACGGCCGTGCACCTCGTGACGCTCCTCGAGGAGATGCCCGTGCAGGAGACCATCGACGCCATCGACGAGCTGGGCGGGCTCTCCCTTCGCATCGGGTCCGTCATCGCCAACGGCGTGCGCCAGCCGCTCGTCGCCGACGCGGACGCCTCGGCCGTTCGCCGACCGGGACCCGGCGGTGCGCGAGGCCCTCGAGGCCGCGCT
>NZ_JBNFOF010000143.1:0-8382 GCF_057364645.1 Janibacter sp. CFPM2_SD2 | reverse complement strand
CAGCCCCGATGGCGCGCGTCTCGCGCCCGGCCGTGCGGTGCAGCAGCGACAGGTGCCCGCCGCCGGGGTGGATGCCGATCTGGGCGAAGCCGGGGAGCAGGCGTGCGGTCGACGAGACGATGCGCAGGTCGGTGGCCAGCGCGAGGTTGAGCCCGGCGCCGACAGCGGCGCCGCGCACGGCGGCGATCGTCGGCAGGTCGATGGTGCCGATGGTCGTGAAGGCCTCGTAGACCGTCTCGAGGTTGCGGTAGGCGGAGTCCTCGACCGGGTCGCGCCCGACGTCGGCGAGCACCTCGCGCACGGCGCCGGCGCAGAAGTGGGCCCCGCCGGTGACGACGACGCCCCCGACCTCGCGGTCGGCCTCGGCGGTGCGGGCGGCGTCGATGAGCTCCCTCGACATCTCCACCGACAGGGCATTGCGCCGGTCGGGGGCGTCGAGGGTGATCGTGGCGATGCCGTCGGCGACGGCGTAGCGGACCTCGGTCACGGGATCTCCTTCGTGTAGAACCACCGGCCACCTCGTCGGGTGAACTCGCTGCGCTCGGCGAGCTCACCCCCGTCGAACCTGGCGACGAAGTCGACGATGCCGGTCGTGTCGTCGGGGCCGCCGGCGACGACCTCGCGGACGTCGAGCCCGAGCCAGCGGGTGTCGTCGAGGTGCACCTGCTCGGGGCGGGTGCGGCCGTCCCACGTGCGCCACAGGTGCTCGGCATTGCCGTAGACGTGGGCCGTGTAGCGGCTGCGCATGAGCTCCTCGGCGGTCTCCGCCTGGCGTTCGCTGGCGAGCAGCGGGCCGCAGCAGGAGGCGAAGGGGGAGCCGGAGCCGCAGGGGCAGGGATCGGCGCTCATGGTGGCAGCGTAGTCAGGCGCTGCCGGGCCTCACCGGCGGGAGGCGGTGCTGAGGATGTGGCCGGAGAGGGTCTCGGCGAGGGCGTCGCCGTCGCCCTCCTCGAGCAGGTCGAGGAGGCGGTGGTGCTCCCGCGTGAGGGCCATCATGTGCGTGCGCGGCGTGGGCTCGCCGAGGCGGGCGAGCCGGACGAAGGACCCCAGCTGGTCGAGGAGGCGGTCGAGCGTCGGCATGCCGGCGACCTGGGCGAGCGCCCGGTGGAAGTCCTCGTCGGCCTCCATGAAGGCGCCGCTGTCGCCGGCGCGGGCATAGCGCCGCTGCCGCAGCACCATGAGGCGAAGGGAGTCGACGTCGCCCGACGAGCGGGTCGAGGCAGCGACGCGGGCGGCGGCCGTCTCGAGCGCGGCGCGGACGGTCGCGATCTCCTGCCGGTGCTCGGGGGAGACGTCGACGACGTGCAGCTGGCGGCGGGCGCCGGGGACGAGCAGCCCCTCGCTGCGCAGGGGCGCGCAGCGCCTCCCGTACGGGGGTGCGGGAGACGCCGTGCGCCTGCGCCATGGCCACCTCGTCGACCGGGGACCCGGCGGCGAGCTGCCCGCTGAGGATCTCGTCGCGCAGGGCGGCGTGCAGGCGCCCGGCCTTCGTCTCGGTCGAGGGGGTGGTCGTCACGATGGTCCTTACTTGGCGAAGATCTGCGACTCGTCGGCGAAGGCCTTGAACTCCATGGCATTGCCGGCCGGGTCGAGGAAGAACATCGTCCACTGCTCGCCGGCCTGACCCTCGAAGCGCAGGTAGGGCTCGATGACGAAGGTCGCGCCAGCGGCCTTCATCTTGCCCGCGAGGTCGTGGAAGTCGTCGTAGGAGAGCACCGCGCCGAAGTGCGGGACCGGCACCTGGTGGTCGTCGACGGGGTTGTGGCCGGCCGGGCCGGGGGAGCCGTCGGCGGTCTGGTGGGTGACGACCTGGTGGCCGTAGAAGTTCCAGTCGACCCAGAGGGTGTCGGAGCGGCCCTCCTCGAGGCCGAGGACGCCGCCGTAGAACTCGCGGGCCTTCGTGATGTCGTCGACGGGGATGGCCAGGTGGAAGCAGGGGCGTGCGGTCATGGAAAGGGTCCTCCTCGGGGCGGGTTTGGCAAATGTATACAACTGGAGGAGTTGTATGCAACGTCGACCGGTTCGTGATCACCAACGAAGCCGGGCCGCACCACAGGTACAAAAAAACCGGCTCAGGTCCGCAGTGCTGCGGACTGAGCCGGTTTCACCGGGTCGGGGTGACAGGATTTGAACCTGCGGCCTCGTCGTCCCGAACGACGCGCGCTACCAAGCTGCGCCACACCCCGTGGTGCCTGCGCCTCTCGTCTCCGATCGGCGCCAAGGAAGGATAACCCAGTCCCCACCCGGATCGACAATCGGGGTCAGGGAGTGCCCAGCGTCTCCGACGTCGGGTCGAAGGGGAGGGTGTCGGTGATCGTGTCCGCGGGCGGGGTGTCCGTGGTCGGGGTGCTCGGGACCTCGGTGTCCTCGGGTGGCGGGGGGAGCTGCTCGGTCGGCTGCTCCGGGGGAGGCACGTAGGTCGGCGGGGCGGAGGTCGAGGTCGGCTCGGGGACGTAGGTGTCGGTCGGGACCGGTGTCGACGTGCTCGTCGGCTCGGGGACCACCTCGTCCGTCGTCGTCGGCTCGGGCTCCGGCGTCGAGGTGCTCGACGTCGTGCTCGAGGTGCTCGACGACGTGCTCGAGCTCGTCGAGGTCTTCGTCCGCGTCCTCGTGCGCGACGTCGACGACGACGATGTCGACGTGCTCGTCGTCAGCGTCGGGGCGGGCGGTACGTCGACCGCGGGCTTCGCGCTCGCCAGCGCCCACGACGAGGTGCCGCCGGCGAAGACGAGGGCGGCGGCCAGGGTCGCGGCCTCGCGCAGGTTCATCGGACTGACCCGGCCGGGACGAGGGTGAGCAGCGTGGCCTCGGGGCGGCAGGCGAAGCGCACCAGAGCGAAGCGCGAGGCGCCCAGCCCGGCGGAGACGTGAAGCCACGCTGCGTCGGCGGGCTCCGGGCCGCCGGCTCCGGCCCCCGGCCACCAGCGGGAGACCCCCTTCGCCCGTCGGCGGTCGAGGTCGCAGTTTGGTGACGAGGGCGCCCACCCCGGGCACGCAGAGCTGGCCGCCGTGCGTGTGCCCGGCGATGACCACGCGCGCGCCGTCGGCGGTCATGGCGTCGAGGACGCGCTGGTAGGGGGGCGTGGGTGATGCCCAGGGTCGTCGCCGCCGGGTCGGCCGGCGCGGCCACCGAGGCGTAGTCGTCGCGGTGGATGTGCGGGTCGTCGACGCCGACGAGGTCGAGTCGGCTGCCCGCGACCGACAGGCTCGTGCGGGCGTTGTCGAGATCGACCCAGCCACCCGAGGCCAGACCCTCGCGCAGCTGCTCGGTCGGCAGCTCGACGCGGCGACCGACGACCTTGGCGTGGTCCTTGGTCAGGTAGCGGGCGGGGTTCTTGGGCACCGGCGCGTGGTAGTCGTTGGACCCCATGACGAAGGCGCCGGGGCGCTCGAGCAGCGGCGCGAGCGCGTCGAGCACGGTCGGCACGGCCTCGAGGTGGCTGAGGTTGTCGCCGGTGTCGACGACGAGGTCGGGTTCGAGGGCGGAGAGCTCGCGCACCCACTGGGCCTTGGCCCGCTGCCCCGGGACCATGTGCAGGTCGCTCACCTGCAGGATCCGCACGGGCAGCGCGTCGGCCGGCAGGACCGGCACGGCATAGCGGCGCAGGGCGAAGAGGCGCGGCTCGACGAGGGTGCCCCACGCGAGCGCGGCGGTCCCGGCGGCGGCCGTGCCGGCAGCGAGGCGGGCGACGGGGGAGGAGGTCACGGGGTCATCTTCGCAAAAGGTGGGCGACGTGGTGCTGTCCGGCTGAGACAATCGGGTCATGACCGACTCCCTCAAGGCCACCCTCCAGCACGACCTGCACGACGCCATGCGTGGGCGTGAGCAGGTGCGCGTCGCCACCCTGCGCATGACGCTCACCGCCATCAGCAATGCCGAGGTCGCGGGGGAGTCGGCGCGTGAGCTCAGCGACGACGAGACGCTCAAGGTCGTGGCCAAGGAGGCCAAGAAGCGCAAGGAGTCGGCGACCGCCTACCGCGACGCCGGCCGCCCCGAGCTGGCCGAGCGTGAGGAGGCCGAGCTCGTCGTGCTCGAGGCCTACCTGCCGGCCCAGCTGGGCGACGACGAGCTCACCGCGATCGTCGACCGTGCGGTCGAGCAGGTCGGCGCGATGTCGATGGCGCAGATGGGGCAGGTCATGAAGGTCGCCCAGGCCGAGATCGCCGGCCGTGCCGATGGCGGCGCCGTGGCTGCCAAGGTCAAGGCCCGGCTCGCCGGCTGATCCCAGCCCCGGCATGACGAAGGGGGGCTCACCTCGCGAGGTGAGCGCCCCCCCTTCGTGCTGCTGCGGCGTCAGCCGTTGCCGTTGCCGTTGCCGTTGTTGCCGGTCCGGCGGTTGCCGGTCGTCTTCGGTGACGAGCTCGGCCGGGAGGAGCTCGGCCGTGAGGAGCTCGTGCGTGACGACGTCGACGACGGGCGGCTCGACGAGCTGCTGCTCGTGCGCGAGGTCGAGCTGGGCCGCGAGGAGGAGCTCGACGGCTGCGGCGCCTGTGTCGTCGTGGGTGCCGGGGCGACCGTCGTCGACGGGGCCGGAGGCGGGGTGTACGGCGCGACACCACTGGAGATGTACATCGTCACCGTCGTGCCCTTGAGGGCCTGACCGGATGGCTGCGTGTAGGCGATGCCGCCGGCCTGGGCCGTGGAGTCGACGACGCTGCCCTCCTTGACCTTGAAGCCAGCCTTCTCGATCTTCTCCTTCGCCTGCGTCGGCCCCATGCCGGTGACGTCGGGGATGCTCCGCAGGTCGCCGTTGAGGACCTTCTTGCCCGGCTTGGTGAAGGTGCGCTTCTTCATGTCCGCGGACGCGGAGTTCATGACGTCCTTCCAGATCGGCGCGGCGATCGTGCCGCCGAAGACCTGGTCGTAGAAGCGGCCGCCGAGGGTGATGCCGTCCATGTCGTACTCACGGATCGGCGAGCCGACCCAGATGGCCGTGGACAGCTGGGGGGTGTAGCCGGCGAACCACGACTGCTTGTGGTTGTCGGTCGTGCCCGTCTTGCCGGCTGCCTGACGGCCGTCGGCGAGGCTGTTGCCGGCCGCGGTGCCGCCCTCCTGGAGGGGGCCGAGGAGCAGCTGCGTGACGCCGCGGGCGACGCCCTTGTCCATGACCTGCTTGCAGGCGGGCGGCTTGATCTTCATCTTCGTGCCGTTGGCCGTGGTGATCGACTCGATCGGGTTGGGCGGGCAGTACTTGCCGTCCGCCGCGAGGGTCGCGTAGCTCGAGGCGAGCTGCAGCGGGGAGGTCGAGTCGGAGCCCAGGACGATGTTGGAGATCGCGTAGTCGTCCTTGACCTTCTGGCCGCCGGCGTAGCTCAGGCCGTAGGGCAGGCCGTAGCCGTCGGTCAGGCCCATCTTCGACATGACCTTGGGGATGTTGCACGAGCCGACGTCGGAGGCGAGCTGGGCGAAGGCGGTGTTGATCGACTTCTTCGTCGCCTCGGCCAGGGTCATGCGACCGCCGACCGTGTAGTCGTTGGAGACCGCCCAGACCGGGTCCGTCGTCGTGCAGTTCTTCTGGAAGTCGCTCGGGTGGAAGTTGTGCGGGGTCTTCACGCCGGCGGTGGGGGCGTCGACCGTCGAGGTGAGCGGCTTGCCCTTCTCGAGGGCCGCGACGAGGGCATACATCTTCGCCGTCGAGCCGATGGCGAAGCCGTTGGTGCCGCCGTACTGGGCGGGGACGGTCCACGCCTGCTCGGAGTAGCGGGTCGAGGCCTTCTTGAGGCCGATCTTGTACTGCGAGGTCTGGGCGATGGCACGGACCTTGCCGGTGCCCGGCTCGATCATCGCGCCGGCCGCGCCGAAGCGCTCGGTGCCTTCGGGCACGCGCTCGGTGAGCTCGCTGCGCATCTTCTTCTGCCAGTCGCGGCGCAGCGTCGTCTTGATGGTGAAGCCGCCGGTGTTGATCGCCTGCATGCGCGCGTCCGGGTCGGGCCGAGCTCGGGCATCTGGCGCAGGTACTGGATGACGTAGTTGCAGAAGTACGGGTCGACCGCCTTGGAGCAGGTGCCGCCCTCGTTCTCCTTGATCTTGAGCGTGCTCTTGACGCTCTGCTTCTTCGCCGCGTCGGCCTGCGCCTTGGTCACCATGCCGAGCTGCTGCATGCGGTTGATGACCAGGTCGCGCCGCTCCTGGACCTCCTCGGGGTTGGTCCGGGGGTTGAGCCGGCTGGGCGACTGCACGACGCCGGCGAGCGTGGCCGACTCGGCCAGGTCGAGCTCGGAGGCGTGCTTGCTGAAGAAGTGCTTGGCCGCGGCCTCGACGCCGTAGGCCTGGTCGCCGTAGAGCGCGAGGTTGAGGTAGCCGGCGAGGATCTGGTCCTTGGTGTGCGTCTTCTCGACGTTGAGCGCGTACTTCAGCTCCTGCAGCTTGCGGCTGTAGGTCTGCTCGACGGCGCGCTGGGCGGCTTCCTTGTCGTCCTCGCGAACCGCCTTCTCCTGGAGCATGAGCTTGACGTACTGCTGGGTGATCGAGGAGCCACCTTGGGTCTCGCCCGAGCTGACGTTGGACACGAGGGCGCGGGCGGTGCCGCGCACGTCGATGCCGCCGTGCTCGTAGAAGCGGCTGTCCTCGATGGCGATCTGCGCCTTGCGCATCGTCGGCGAGATCTTGCTCAGCGGCACCACGATGCGGTTGGCGTCGTAGGGCGTCGCGAGCAGCTTGTTGTCCGCCGAGTAGATCTTCGACTGCTGGGCCAGCGAGGTGGCCGTGAACTCGCTGTCGAGCGAGTTGAAGCCGTTGGCAGTGGCCTGGGCCGCCCCGCCGGTCGCCCCTGCGAGCGGGATGACCAGGCCGGCGCCCACGAGGCCGATGCCGACGGCCACGGCGACGAAAGCGCCGAGCAGTCGGAAGAGGTGCGGCATCCCGGAGTCAGACATGCTCGACAGGGTAACCGGGCTACCTGTACGTCCCCGGGAGCCCGCGCGGCGGGTGACGAGACGGACGAAGGGGGGTCCGCCCCCGGTCAGCGACCGCCCAGCGCCGCGCCGATCTCCCGCAGACCGGCCAGATCGTGGATGTCGAGCGACTGCGCGGGCACGGCGCCGGTCGGCACCCCGGGGTGCGAGGTGCGGAAGCGGGTGATCATCGCCCGGTGGCGGGCGGCCGTCTCGGCGACCTCGACGTGCACCCGCAGCAGGGCGACGGCGAGGTCGTGCCCGCCGATCTCCTCGAGGGCCGCGGCGGCATCCTCGGCGCGGCCCGCGCCGAGCTGCTTGGCCGCCGCCGTGTGCACCCGGTTGACGAGCACGCCGGCGAGCGGCATCCGGTCGGTCGCCAGACGCTCGATGAAGAAGCCCGCCTCACGCATCGCGTCCCGCTCGGGGGCCGCGACGACGACGAAGGCCGTCTCCGGCCGGGAGAGCAGGGCATAGGTCTCGTCGGCGCGCTGGCGGAACCCGCCGAACATCGTGTCCATCGCGGCGACGAAGGTCTGCACGTCGCGCAGGAAGTCCCCGCCGAGCAGCTTCGTCATGATGCCGCTCGCGAGGGAGACGCCCGCGCTGAAGACCTTGAGCGAGGCGCGGCCGCCGACCTTCGCCGGAGCGGTGAGCAGCCGGATGAAGCGGCCGTCGAGGAAGGAGCCGAGTCGCTTCGGGGCGTCGAGGAAGTCGAGCGCCGAGCGCGAGGGTGGGGTGTCGACGACCACGAGGTCCCAGTCGCGGGAGCCGTCGGCCATCTGGGCACGCAGCTGGCCCAGCTTTTCCATCGCCATGTACTCCTGCGTCCCGGCGAAGGAGCTCGAGACGGCGATGTAGAAGGGGTTGGCGAGGATCTGCGCGGCCTTGTCGGGGGTGGCGTGGGCCTCGACGACCTCGTCGAAGGTCCGCTTCATGTCGAGCATCATCGCGTCGAGCGAGCCACCGGCGCTCGTGTCGATGTCGGCGACCGGCCGCGGGGTGTTGTCGAGCTCGTCGAGCCCGAGCGACTGGGCGAGCCGCCGGGCGGGGTCGATCGTCAGCACGACGACCCGCCGGCCCTGCTCGGCCGCCCGCACCGCGAGGGCGGCCGCCGTCGTCGTCTTGCCCACGCCGCCGGAGCCGCAGCAGACGATGATCCGTCGCTCGGGGTCGCCGATGACGGCGTCGAGGTCGAGTCCCACGTCGTCGCCATCAGATCGCCCCCTGCTCGTCGAGGTGGTCGGCGAGCAGGCGCAGGGCGCCCGACTCCACGCCGTCGGCGAGGTGCGGCAGGACCGCACCGGCACGGGGAGCTCGCGCAGCACCTCGCGCTGCTGCGCCTGCAGCCGGGCCCGGTCGACGTGGTCGGCGCCCCTCCTCGAGCAGCCCGGCGAGCAGCCGCCGGCCCGGTCCTGACGTCGACGGCCGCGAGCGCCGGCCTCGAGGGCCTCGGTGGCGACGGCGGCCTGGCGCAGGAGCAGCCAGC
>NZ_JBNFOF010000142.1:0-8442 GCF_057364645.1 Janibacter sp. CFPM2_SD2 | reverse complement strand
ACGTGACCGACATCGACTCCGGCCTGCTTCGCGGCCAGGGCCGTCGCGGACGCGACGACGCGATGGCCGCGGGCCGGCCGTGGCGGCTGCCGCCGGCGGGGCCACGACCGACACCTCGACGGCCGGGGCGTAGTCGGGTCACCGACCGCACCACGACGAAGGGGTGTCCCACCGATCGGTGGGACACCCCCTTCGCCGTGCCGGTATCCGCTAGGAGAAGGGGATCTCCCCGACGATCCGCTCGGCCTCCGCCTCCGCTGCGAGGGCCGCGCCGGTCTCGTCGACCGTCGCCGTGACGGCGTGCGGCTGGATCTCGCCGGAGGCGATCTGCTCGGCCCAGTGGCAGGCGACCTTGTGCTCGGCGGCGTCGGAGACGACCCGCAGCTGCGGACGCTCGGTGTCGCAGCGGGTCTCCTGCCGCCAGGGGCAGCGGGTGTGGAAGCGGCAGCCCGACGGCGGGTTGGCGGGGGAGGGCAGGTCGCCGCTCAGCAGGATCTGCTCCCGGGTGTCCTCGACGACCGGGTCCGGCACCGGCACGGCGGACAGCAGGGCCCGCGTGTAGGGGTGCAGGGGAGTGGCGTAGAGGTCGTCGGCCGGGGCCTCCTCGACGATGCCGCCGAGGTACATGACCCCGACGCGGTCGCTGATGTGCCGCACCACCGCGAGGTCGTGGGCGATGACGAGATAGGTCAGGCCGTACTCGTCCTGCAGGTCGGACATGAGGTTGATGACCTGCGCCTGCACCGACACGTCGAGCGCGGAGACCGGCTCGTCGGCGACGATGAGCTCGGGGTCGACGCTCAGGGCCCGGGCGATGCCGATGCGCTGGCGCTGACCGCCGGAGAACTCGTGGGGGTACTTCTTCAGGGCGGCGGGCGGCAGACCGACGTCGGCGAGCAGCTGGCGCAGGCGGGGCTCGGCCTCCTTGGCGTCCTTGGCGATCCCGTGGGCCTTCATCCCCTCGACGAGCAGCGCCTCGACGCTCTGGCGCGGGTCGAGGCTGCCCATCGGGTCCTGGAAGACCATCTGCAGGTCCTTGCGCCGGCTCCGCAGTGCCTCGCCCGTCAGCGTGGAGATCGGCTCGCCGTCGAAGGTGACCGTGCCGTCGGTCGCCGGCTCGAGGTGGAGGATCGCGCGGCCGAGGGTGGACTTGCCGCAGCCGGACTCGCCGACGAGTCCGTAGGTCTCGCCGCGACGGATCTGCAGGTCGACACCGTCGACGGCGTAGACGTGGCCGACGACCTTGTCGAAGACGACGCCCTTGGTGATCGGGTAGTGGACCTTGAGGCCGCGGACGTCGACGAGGACGTCGGTGTCGCTGGTCGTGGCGGTCGGCTCGGGGCTCGTGGTGGTCATCGGACCTCCTCGGTCGTCGCGGCCTCGGCGGGCGAGGGGTCGCCGGCGAGGGGGTTGAAGCAGCGCAGCGCACGCGAGCCCCCGACGGCGAGGTCGGGGGTGGCCTCGCGGCAGTGGTCGGTCGCGCTGGCGCACCGTGGGGCGAAGGCGCACGAGCTCGTCCACGGGAGGTTGTCGGCGACCGACCCGGGCAGCGGGGTCGAGCCGCGCGCGCGCTCGCCGTCGAGGCTCGGGACGCTCGAGAGCAGCCCGCCGGTGTACGGGTGGCGCGGCTGGGCGAAGAGGTCGTGGCGCTCCGCCCGCTCGACGATGCGGCCGCCGTAGAGGACGTTGATCTCGTCGCACAGCCCGGCGACCACACCGAGGTCGTGGGTGATCATGATCAGGGCCGTGCCCGTCTCCTCGACGAGCTCGCGCAGCAGCGCGAGGATCTGGGCCTGGATCGTCACGTCGAGCGCCGTCGTCGGCTCGTCGGCGATGAGCAGCCGGGGTTCGCAGGCCAGGGCCATGGCGATGAGCGCGCGCTGGCGCATGCCGCCGGAGAGCTGGTGCGGGTAGTCCTTGAGCCGGCGGTCGGGGTCGGGGATGCCGACCTTCTTGAGCATGTCGCGCGCGTGGGGCGTGGCCTCCTTGCGCGACATGCCCTTGTGCCGCTCGAGCACCTCGGTGACCTGTCGGCCGATGGGGACGACGGGGTTGAGGGAGGAGAGCGGGTCCTGGAAGATCATGCTGACGTCGCGGCCACGCCGCGCGCGCATCTGCTTGTCGGAGAGGCCGAGCAGGTCGGTGCCGTCGAAGGTCACCGAACCGCTGACCTCGTTGCCGCGGCCGGGCAGCAGGCCCATGATCGCGAGCGACGTGACCGACTTCCCGCAGCCGGACTCGCCGACGAGGCCGACGGTCTGACCGGGCTGGACGTCGAAGCTGACCCCGTCGACGGCGGCGAAGGGGGCCTGCCCCTGCCGCGTGAAGGTCACCGACAGGTCGCGCACGGACAGCAGGGGAGTGCCGGCGCCCGGACGGGCACCGCGGGGCGTGGGGGCGGTCGTCATGCCGCTCACCTCCGGCTCTTGGGGTCGAGCGCCTCGCGCAGCGACTCGCCCATGAGGGTGAAGCCGAGGGCGACGACGATGATGCAGATGGCCGGGTAGAAGGCCAGGTGCGGGTGGTCCTGGAAGTAGACCTCCGAGGTGCCGAGCATCTGGCCCCACTCGGGGACGCGGTCGTCGGGCAGCCCGAGACCGAGGTAGGAGAGCGCCGCGGCGTCGATGATCGCCGTCGCGAGCACGAGGGTTGCCTGGACGATGACCGGGCCGAGCGAGTTGGGCAGCATGTGCCGCAGGACGATGGCCGAGCGCTTGACGCCGAGTGCCCGGGCGGCGAGGACGTGGTCCTTGCTGCGCTGCGCGAGCATCGAGCCACGCAGCAGCCGGGCGAAGATCGGCACCTGGACGACGGCGATGGCGATGATGACCGTCCACTGGCTCGGTCGGGCGGCGATGGCCGCGATGGAGAAGGCGAGCAGCAGGCTCGGGATCGAGAGCATGACGTCGACGACGCGCATGATGACCGCGTCGACCACCCCGCCGAAGGCGCCCGCGAGGGTGCCGAGCGCCAGCCCCCCGCCCAGCCCGCCGAGCGTCGCGGCCACGCCGACGACGAGGGTCTGGCGCGAGCCGACGAGCAGCCGGGAGAAGAAGTCCCGTCCCGAGCTGTCGGCCCCGAGGGGGAAGCCCGGCTCCGCGCCGGGGATCGGGTTGGACTGCGGGCTCACCTTGTCGATGAGGGGGTTGTCGGCCGGGTCGTGCGGTGCGATCCACGGCGCGATGATCGCGAGCACGACGAAGGCGATGGTGATGGCCAGGCCGAGCAGGAAGATCGGGTTGCGGCGCAGCCGCCGCCACGCGGAGGCGACGAGGCCGACCCCGGCTCCGTCGTCGATCGTGCCGGCCTCGATGACGGTCGCGCCGCCCGTGGCGCCGCTCGTGGCGGCGAGGTCGTCGATGCGCTGCTTGCGCCGGGCGCCGAGGCCGCGGCGGGGCCGGTCGGGCTGCTCGTCCGGGTGCTGGGAGTCCTGGCTCATCGGGTCCTCACTCGGGGGTCGACGACGGCGTAGAGGACGTCGACGACCAGGTTGACGATGACGTAGGTGACCGCGGCCGCGAGGATGAGCACCTGCAGCACCGGGTAGTCGCGCAGGGTGAAGGCCTGGCGCAGGGCGTCGCCGATGCCGGCGATGTTGAAGACCGACTCGGTGAGCACGGCGCCGGCGAGCAGGCCGCCCATCTGCAGACCGATCGCGGTGAGCACGGGCAGCAGGGCATTGCGCATGACGTGCCGACCGCGCACGACCCGCTGGGTCAGGCCCTTGGCCTGGGCGGTGCGCACGTAGTCCTCGTCGAGGACCTCGAGCACGCTCGCGCGGGTGATGCGGAAGATCATCGAGAAGGGGATGGAGGCCAGGGCGATGCCCGGCAGGATGAGGTGCTTGAAGGCATCCCACGACGCATCCCACTCGCGGGTGAGCAGGCCGTCGAGGATGAAGAAGCCCGTCACGCGGGTGGCGTCGACCTCCTGGCGCCCGGAGACCGGCAGCCAGTGCAGCTCCTGGGCGAAGACGTAGCGCAGGAGGAAGGCGAGGAAGAAGACGGGGACGGCCACGCCGACGAGCGAGCCGACGATGCTGAGGTTGTCGAGCAGGCCCCCACGGCGCTTGGCGGCGAGGTAGCCGAGCGGCAGGGCGAGGCCGATGGCGATGACCAGGGCCACCGCGCTGAGCTCGATTGTCGCGGGGAACCGCTCGATGAGCAGGTCGAGCGCGGGCTTGCCCGGCTGCACGCCGTTGGAGACACCGAAGTCGCCGGTGACCGCGCGCTTGAGGAAGGTCCAGTACTGCACCCAGATCGGCTCGTCGAGGCCGAGCTCGTGGGTCAGCCGGGCGCGGGTCTCGGGGGTGGCGCGCTCACCGAGCATCGCCGAGACGATGCCGCCCGGCAGCGCGCGCAGCCACAGGAAGAGCAGCAGCGAGAGCACGAAGACGACGAGCACCAGCTGCATGAGCCGGCGGATGATGAATCTCAGCACGTGGGGACTCCTGACGTGGACCGCGGACCGGGGCCGCCCCGACCGGTCGGTCGAGGCGGCCCCGTCACGAGGTCACCTGCGGGTGTGGGTCACTTGCCGCCGACCGTGACCGACGAGAAGCGCTCGGCGGTCAGCGGGCTGGCGACGAGGCCCTTGACGTCCTCGTTGACGACGATCGCCGGCGGCGAGTGCGAGATCGGCAGGCCGGGCACGTACTCGTCGTGGATCTTCTTGTTCAGCTCCTCGTACTTGGCGGCACGCTCCGACTCGTCGACCGTCTGGTCGGCGTCCTTGAGCTCCTTGCTCAGGTCGGCGCCGAAGTCGGTCGCGGAGGTGTGGAAGTCGTTGGACTTGAGGTTGCCGAAGAAGGTGCCGATGAAGTTGTCGGCGGCGTTGTAGTCACCGGTCCAGCCGAGCAGCCAGGCGTCGAACTGGCCGTTGTCGACGCCGTCGAGGTAGCCGCCGTTCCACGGCTTGGTGACGACCTCGACCTTGACGCCGGCCTTCTCGAAGTCCTTGCGGATGGCCTCGTGGATCTTCTGCGGGTTGGGCATGTAGGGCCGGGTGACCTCGCTCGGGTAGGCGAAGGTCAGCTTGAGGTTCTCCTGGCCCGCCTCCTTGAGCAGCTTCTTGGCGCCCTCGGGGTCGTACTTCGTGACCGCGAGGTCCTTGTTGTAGCCCTCGACGGTGTCGGGGTAGAACTGCGAGGCGGCGGTGGCGCCCTCCGGCAGCTGGGACTTGACCAGCTGCTCGCGGTTGACCGCCATGTCGAGCGCCTGGCGGACCTTGAGGTCCTTCAGCGCCGGGTTCTTCTCCGGGTTGAAGGCGACGTAGAGGACGTTGAAGGGGTCGCGGACCTCGACCTGGTTGCCGGCGTCCTCCAGCCCCTTCCAGTCCACGGGGTTGGGCAGGTCGTAGCCGTTGATGCTGTCGGCCTCGAGCTCCTGCCGGCGCGTCGACTCGTTGGGGATGATGTCGAAGACGATCTCGGCGTTCTTCGCCTTGTCGCCCCAGTAGTCGTCGTTGCGCTTGAGCGTGACCGTCTTGTTGGCCTCGTCGTAGCTGTCGAAGGTGTACGGGCCGGTGCCGACGGGGTTCTCGGAGTTCTTCGGGTAGGCGAAGCCCTCGCCCTGCTTCTTGACGTCGTTGGCCTTGCCCTCCTCCAGCGCCTTGGGGGACTGGATGCCGAAGGCCGACAGCGAGAGCATCGCCGGGAACTTCGAGGTGGCCCGGGCGATCTTGAGCACGACGGTCTGGTCGTCGCTCGCCTCGCAGCTGCGGTAGAGCGAGTCCTTGCCGAAGCCCTCCATCGAGTAGGCCCAGTACTCGGCGGGTCCGGCCTGGGCGGTCTCGTTCTGGTCGGCCATGCGCTCGAAGTTGTCGCAGACCGCCTGCGCGTCGAGGGTCTCGCCGTCGCTGAACTTCACGCCCTTGCGCAGGGTGAAGGTCCACGTCTTGCCGTCCTTGGACGGTTCCCACTTCTCGGCCAGGCCGGGCCCGATCTCGGAGCTGCCCTCCTCGACCTCGACCAGGCCCTCGAAGATCTGGCGGGTGACGCGGAAGGTCTCGCCGTCACTCGCGTAGAAGGGATCGAAGACTTCGGGGGCGCCGGCCGCGCCGAAGGTGAAGGTGCCGTCGGTGTCGCCACCGCCGGAGCCGGAGTCGTCGCGGTCGCTCTGGGCGCACGCGCTGAGCGTCAGTGCGGTGGCGGCGAGAGCGGCCAGGGGCGCTGCTTTCCTCATCGACATGTGTTCCTCGCTTGTCAGATCCGGCCCAGCGGGGTCGACCGGGCCGCGACCGGGGCGCCAGTGACCCAGCGCACACGGTTGCGGCAATCTAGCCCGATCCTGCGGTCGGGGGGCGCGGCGAGGCGACGACCTTTATCGGAGCGAGACCCGACCGGCCGCAGGATGTCCGGCGAAGGGGGAAAACCCTCACCTGCTCCGTGCGAAGGGGGAGGGTCCCCCCTTCGTCCATTTGGGGCAGGGGCCCACGGGCTGAGATGATCGCGAGCATGCCCCTGATCTCTCGCAGCGACATCCGCAATGTCGCCATCGTCGCCCACGTCGACCACGGCAAGACCACCCTCGTCGACAAGATGCTCTGGCAGGGGGGTGCCTTCGGCGAGCACGACCACGTCGACGAGCGGGCGATGGACTCCGGTGACCTCGAGCGGGAGAAGGGCATCACCATCCTCGCCAAGAACACGGCGATCCACTACAACGGCCCGTCGGCCGCGGCCCACGACGCCCCCGACGGCGTGACGATCAACATCAT
The DNA here is from genome assembly GCF_057364645.1 of Janibacter sp. CFPM2_SD2. NCBI lineage: Bacteria > Bacillati > Actinomycetota > Actinomycetes > Micrococcales > Intrasporangiaceae > Janibacter > Janibacter sp. CFPM2_SD2. The sequence continues at coordinate 1,725 of NZ_JBNFOF010000142.1, read as the reverse complement.
CGACACCCCCGGCCACGCCGACTTCGGTGGCGAGGTCGAGCGCGGCCTGTCGATGGTCGACGGCGTCGTCCTGCTCGTCGACGCCTCCGAGGGCCCGCTGCCGCAGACCCGCTTCGTCCTGCGCAAGGCGCTCGCCGCCAAGATGCCGGTCATCCTGTGCATCAACAAGGTCGACCGGCCCGACAGCCGGATCAGCGAGGTCGTCGACGAGGTCTACGAGCTCTTCATGGACCTCGACGCCGACGAGGACCAGATCGAGTTCCCCATCGTCTACGCCTCGGGCAAGGCCGGCGCCGCGAGCCTGGCCCGCCCCGCGGACGGCACCCTGCCGGACAACGAGGACCTCGAGCCGCTCTTCAAGACGATCATGGAGACGATCCCGGCTCCCTCCTACGAGTCGGACGCCCCGCTCCAGGCGCACGTCACCAACCTCGACTCGAGCAACTTCCTCGGCCGCCTCGCGCTGCTGCGCGTCTTCAACGGCGAGCTGCGCAAGGGCCAGCAGGTCACCTGGTGCCGCCACGACGGCACGACCGAGCGGGTCAAGATCACCGAGCTGCTCATCACCGAGGGTCTGGAGCGCAAGCCGCTCGACACCGGTGCGGCGCGCCCCGGCGACATCATCGCCATCGCGGGCATCCCCGACATCATGATCGGCGACACCATCGCCGACGCCGACAACCCGATCCCGCTGCCGGTCATCACCGTCGACGAGCCGGCCATCTCGCTGACCCTGGGCACCAACACCTCGCCCCTCGTGGCCGCGGCCCGACGAAGGGCACGAAGGTCACCGCCCGCATGGTCAAGGACCGCCTCGACAAGGAGCTCATCGGCAACGTCTCGCTGCGCGTGCTGCCGACCGAGCGCCCCGACGCGTGGGAGGTCCAGGGCCGAGGCGAGCTCGCGCTGGCGATCCTCGTCGAGCAGATGCGCCGCGAGGGCTTCGAGATGACCGTCGGCAAGCCGCAGGTCGTCACCCGTGAGGTCGACGGCAAGGTCCACGAGCCGGTCGAGCGCCTGACGATCGACACCCCCGAGGAGTACCTCGGCTCGATCACCCAGGTCCTCGCCGCCCGCAAGGGCCGCATGGAGCAGATGACCAACCACGGCACCGGCTGGATCCGCATGGAGTTCCTCGTGCCCTCGCGCGGCCTCATCGGCTTCCGCACCGAGTTCCTCACCGAGACCCGGGGCGCGGGCATCGCGCACCACGTCTTCGAGGGCTACGAGCCGTGGTTCGGCACGATCACCACCCGCGTCTCCGGGTCGCTCGTCGCCGATCGCTCCGGGCCGGTCACCGCCTACGCGATGGTCAACCTCCAGGAGCGCGGCGCCCTCTTCGTCGAGCCGGGCACCGAGGTCTACGAGGGCATGATCGTCGGCGAGAACTCGCGGGCCGACGACATGGACGTCAACATCACCAAGGAGAAGAAGCTCACCAACGTGCGCGCCTCCTCCGCGGACAACTTCGAGAAGGTCGTCCCGCCGCGCAAGCTGAGCCTCGAGCAGTCGCTCGAGTTCTGCCGCGAGGACGAGTGCGTCGAGGTCACCCCCGACGCGGTCCGCATCCGCAAGGTCGAGCTGACCGCTTCTCTGCGGGCCCGGGCGGCAGCGCGCGCCCGCAACTCCTGAGGTCGGGGCGCCGATGAGGCGCAGCACCGCCGCCCTGGTCGCCACCGCGACCGCGCTCGCCCTCGCGGCGGGCGCGGCCGGGTGCACCGACTC
>NZ_JBNFOF010000141.1:0-8476 GCF_057364645.1 Janibacter sp. CFPM2_SD2 | reverse complement strand
AGCCGCTACAGTCGGCCCGCCACGCCTGATCGCCCGGCAGCGCGAAGGGGGTCCCGCCCGGTCGGCGGGACCCCTTGTCGTGCCCGGGTCAGGTGAGCAGAGCCGCGAGGGTGCCGCCGAGCTCGGTCGCCGACTCGAGCGCGGCGTCGTCGACGTCGCCGACGACCTCGAGGACCGGCGCCGACTGCCGCCAGTCGAGGGCCTGGACGATCGAGGTCACGGCCCGCACGGCACCGGCGACGTCGTAGCGACCGTGGACCCACAGGCCGTAGGGCCGCTTGGCGGTCGTGCCGCCGCCCGGGTCGCGGCGCCGCCGGAGTCGTCGAGGGCGCCCCCGACCTGCAGGAAGGTCGAGTCGAAGAAGTGCTTGAGGGCGCCCGACATGTAGCCGAAGTTGGCCGGCGTGCCCAGCAGGTAGCCGTCGGCGGCGAGGACGTCGTCGGCGGTGGCCTCGAGCGCCGGGACCACGTCGACGTCCACGCCGGCGATGTCGGGATGCCTCGCCCCGGCCAGCGCTGCCTCGAGCAGCGCCTGCGTGGAGCGGGTCGGGCTGTGGTGGACGACGAGAAGACGTGCCATGTCCCCATCCTGCCCCGAGGCACCTGATCGCGACCGAAGGGCCGGCGTGCCTTAGCCTGATCCCCGGACATCGGGGAGCGTCTGCACGAGCGCACCCCTTCGGGTACGACGCACAGGGAGTAGCACCCATGACCGCCCCCACCGCCGAGCCGCCGCCGGACGAGCAGACCTCCCGCCGCAAGCGCAAGGGCGAGAGCACCCCGACGCCCGGTGCTGCTCCGGAGCCGCCCAAGTTGCGGCGCCGGCCGATGCTCGTGGCCGTGTCGGTGCTGCTCACCGCGCTCGGTGCGCTGCTCGGCGCCTTCCTCCTGTCGACCTTCTCCGGCACCGACGACTACATCGCCGTCTCGTCCGGCATCGAGCGGGGCGACCGCATCACCGAGCAGGACCTCGCCCGCACCCAGATGCGCAAGGACACCAACGTCTCGCCGATCCGGTGGGACCAGCGCCGGGCGGTCGTCGGCACCTATGCGACGAACGACATGGCGAAGGGGTCGATCGTCACCCAGGACTCCATCGCGGCCGAGATCAGCCCCAAGGAAGGCTACTCGATCGTGGGTCTGGCCCTCACGCCGGGCCAGGGCGTGAGCGGCGAGCTGCGGGTCGGCCAGTCGGTCCAGGTCGTCCTCGTGCCCGCGAGTGCCGAGGTCGGTGCCCAGCCGGAGAAGGTCGCGGGCGAGGTCTCGGCGGTCAAGCTCTCCGACGACGGCTCGACGAAGCTCGTCGACGTGCAGGTGGACAGCGGCAACGGCCCGAAGGTCGCGGCCTCGGCCGCGCGCCAGGAGGCCTCGCTCGTCGTCGTCGGCGACACCGAGGAGGGCGACGTCCCGCTCACGCCGTCGGGCGAGGGCGACTCGTCGACCCCGACCTCCGAGAGCAGCACGAGCAACTGATGGCGGTCGTCACCCTCTTCTCCGCCTCCGGGTCCCCGGGGGTCACCGTCTCCGCCCTCGGCATGGCCCTGGCCTGGCAGCGCCACGTCATGCTCGTCGACGCCGACCCGACCGGGTCCTCCTCGATCCTCGCCGGCTACCTGCAGGGCCAGACCGCCCACGACCGCGGCCTGCTCGACCTCGCCGTGGCCAACCGCGTCGGCAACCTCGGCCAGGCCATCGCCACCGTGTCGATGACCCTGCCCGGCTCGACGGTCGAGTTCGTCCCCGGGATCCGTTCGCACCAGCAGGCCCCCTCGATGCGCAACCTCTGGGAGCCGCTGTCGGGCGTCCTGCGCGGCATGGAGCAGCGCGGGGTCGACGTCGTCGTCGACGCCGGCCGCCTCGGCCTGGAGCAGTCCCCGATGCCGCTCGTGCGCGGCAGCGACCTGTCCCTGCTCGTCGTGCGCAGCGACCTGCCGGCTGTCTCCGGTGCGCGGGCATGGGCCCGCAGCCTGCGCGACCAGCTGACCTCCGTCGGCGCCGCGCACCAGCTCGGCGTGCTCCTCGTCGGCCCCGGACGGCCTTACTCCGCGCGCGAGATCCGCTCGGTACTCGGCCTGCCCGTCGTCGCCGAGCTGCCCTGGGACCCGGAGTCGGCCGAGGTCTACTACGCCGGCCGCCGCCCGAAGAAGAGCTTCGCCGGGGGCCCGCTCAACCGCGCCCTGCGCGCGACCGTCAGCTCCTCGCAGGGCCTGATCGCCAACAACCGTGAGCGCCTGGGCACCCAGACCCACCGCGCCACCCAGGAGGCTGGACAGCCGTGAGCGACTCCTCAGGCGCCCCCTTCGACCCGACGTCGCTGCCGCTCTTCGCGCAGGACGGCGACCTGCCCGACCAGACCCAGCCCCGCGACGACGTCTCGCAGCGTCTCGCCGCGGGGCGCAGGCAGCGTCTCTCCCCACGACCGCTACGCGGCACCGACCCAGACCCCGCCGCCGCCCACGTGGGGCGCGGGGACCCCGAGCCCCGCCGCCGCCCCGCCCGCGCCAGCAGACCCCGCCCCGCCGTCCTTCTCCGAGGGGTCCGGCTTCACGACGGTCGCGGCCCAGCGGCTGAGCGGCGACATCGCCCACGACACGAGCATCGACTGGACCCAGGTCGCCGAGCTGCGCACCCAGGCCTCGGAGATGCTCACCGGCGCGCTGCAGGACCGCTCGCACCTCGAGCCGCACCAGCAGCGCGAGCTCGGCCGCTCGATCATCGTCGAGCTGCTGCAAACCACGGCGGCCAACAACCTCGCCGTCGGCCGCCGTGCGTGGTCGATGGACGAGCAGGACCGCATCGGGCAGGCCGTCTTCGACGCACTCTTCGGCCTCGGCCGGCTGCAGCCGCTCGTCGACGACGAGCAGGTCGAGAACATCGAGATCACCGGGTGCGACCAGGTGCTCCTCGAGTACACCGACGGCACCCTGCGTCCCGGCCCGGCCGTCGCCGAGAGCGACCAGGAGCTCATCGACTTCCTCGTCTTCCTCGCCAGCCGCTCCGAGGTCAACGCGCGCCCCTTCTCCGAGGCCCAGCCCCGGCTGCACATGCGCCTCGACGGCGGCGCGCGCCTCGCCGCGACCGCGTGGGTCACCCCGCGGCCCTCGATGGTCATCCGACGCCACCGGCTGCGGGAGATCACCCTTGAGGAGCTGTCCGAGCGCGGGATGCTCGACGCCGTCGCGGTCTCCTTCCTGCGGGCCGCGGTCAAGGCGAAGAAGAGCATCGTCGTCGCAGGCGCCCAGGGCGCCGGCAAGACGACCATGGTCCGCGCGCTGTGCGCCGAGCTCGACCCGTGGGAGCGCATCGGCACCTTCGAGACCGAGTACGAGCTGCACCTGCACGAGCTGCCGGAGAAGCACCGCCGCATCGTCGCGTGGGAGTCCCGCCCGGGCTCCGGCGAGGTGGGCGCCGACGGCCGTCAGGCCGGCGAGATCCCGCTCGACGACCTGCTCTACGACTCCTTCCGGTTCAACCTCTCCCGCCAGATCGTCGGTGAGGTCCGCGGGCGCGAGGTGCTCGCCATGATCAAGGCGATGCAGTCCGGCTCCGGCTCGATCAGCACGACCCACTCGGCCAATGCTGTCGGCGCGATCCGCAAGCTCATCACCTGTGCCATGGAGGCCGGCTCCCACGTCACCGAGGCCTACGCCGAGCGGGCCGTCGCCGAGCACATCGACGTCATCGTCCAGCTGCAGCTCGACACGGCGCCCACCTCCGACGGCGAGGCCCGTCGCGAGCGCTATGTCAGCGAGATCATCGCGATCCACCCCGGCGAGGACGGGCCGGCGACGACGCACGTCTTCCAGCCCAACCCGCAGGGCGGGCCCCCGATCCCGGGCATCCTGCCCGACGACTACCGCTCCCTCGAGCGCTGGGGCTTCGACCTCGACGGCTACTTCGCCCGGGCGGCGCCGTGAGCCCCTGGATGGGCGGCGCCCTCCTCGGCGGGATCCTCGTCCTGGCCGTCATCACCTTCGTCGAGGGCATGCGCAGGGTCCCGGCGGCGACCCGCCGCACCAAGGTGCGCCTCGCTGCGGGTGACCGCGACGGCTGGTGGGACAAGCTCCCCCGCCGCACCCGGCAGCTGGTGATCCTCGGGGTCATCGGAGGTGTCGTCTTCGCCCTCTTCACCGGCTGGGTCATCATGATCGTGCTCATCCCCGCGGCGATCATCGGCCTGCCCTGGCTGCTCAGCGCCGGCGACGCCGAGGCGAGCATCGAGCGGCTCGAGGCCATGGAGGAGTGGACCCGCTCGCTCGCCGGCGTGCTCACCGTCGGCGTCGGCCTCGAGCAGGCGATCGTCGCCACCCTTCGCTCGGCCCCGAAGGAGATCCAGCCGGAGGTCAACCTGCTCGCGGCGCGGCTGCGGGCCCGCTGGCCCACGGCCGAGGCCCTGCGCTCCTTCGCCGACGACCTCGACGACTCGACCGGCGACCTGCTCGCGGCCAACCTGCTCCTCGGCGCCCAGCGCCGCGGCGCCGGCCTCGCGAGCGTCCTGGAGTCCGTCGCCGTCTCCGTCGGTGAGGACGTGCGCGCCCGACGGATGATCGAGGCCGACCGGGCCAAGCCGCGGGCCACCGCCCGCTGGGTCACGATCATCACGCTCGTCGTGCTCTTCTTCCTCTTCTTCTTCTCGACGATGTTCGAGCCCTACCGCACCGGCGTCGGCCAGCTCATCCTCGCCGCGCTGCTCGCCGCCTACGTCGGCGCACTCATCTGGATGAAGTCGATGGCCAAGGGCAAGAAGCTGCCCCGCTTCATCGGCAACGAGGTCGCCGAGGAGGCGCGCCGATGACCACCTCCCTGCAGCTCGCTCTCATCGCCGGGGCGCTCATCGGGCTCGGCCTGTCGATGCTCGTCTGGCGCTTCCGCCCGGCGCAGGTCGACCTCGCGACCGCCCTCGACCGGCTCTCCCCCGACCGGTCGCTCGCCCGGCCAGAGGAGGAGGGCGACCTCGACGCAAGCGGTGACAGCACCGACCGACTCGGCCGCTGGGCCATGCGGGCCCTGCCGCTCGACTCGCTCGGCGCCCCGCCCTACCGGGAGCTGGCGCTCATGCGCATCCCGGTGCACCGCTTCTACGGTGAGAAGGTCGTCTTCGCCATCCTCGGCGCGATCATGCCGGTGCTCCTCATGCTGGTCGCATCCTTCTTCGGGCTGGGGCTGCCGTGGATCTTCACGCCGGTGCTCGCCGTCGCCGGCGCGGTCGGCATGTTCTTCCTGCCGGACTACAACGTCAAGGACGACGCCAAGGCGGCCCGGAAGGAGTTCGGCCGGGCCCTGGCGTCCTACATCGACCTCGTCGCGCTCGAGCGCAATTCCGGCTCGGGGCCGCGCCAGGCCATGGAGATCGCCGCCAACATCGGCGACTCCTGGGTCTTCCGCCGGCTGGCCGAGGAGCTCTCCCGCTCCCGCTGGTCGGGGCTGCCGCCGTGGGACGCCCTGCGCAAGCTCTCCGACGAGCTCGGCCTGCCCGAGCTCGCCGACCTCGCCGACATCATGCGGCTGTCCGGCGAGGAGGGGGCGCAGGTCTACCAGACCCTGCGCTCGCGCTCGCAGAGCATGCGCACCGCGGAGCTCAACTCCGCACTCGCCGAGGCCAATGCCACCGGTGAGCGGATGTCGATCCCGATGTCAGCCCTCGGACTGATCTTCATGGCGATCCTCGTCACGCCGTCGGTGCTGCAGATCATCGGCGCCTGAGGGCGCTCGCCCCGGATCGGCGGGTGAACACCCGGTGGCCCGGGCCGGAGGGCAGTCCTCCCCTTAGCGCTACGGGGCCGCCTTCGATAGCCTGTCGCTCGTCCGGGGGGACCACCCGCCTCCCGGGATCACCCTCGTCTTCGGGAGCATCCCAGTCATGATCCAGTTCTACGCCGCCCTGCAGGTGCTGGGCGCTCACGTCAGCAACTACTTCGGCGACCAGGCCGACACGATCTCCCGTGCGCGCGACGAGCGCGGTTCGGTGACCATCGAGCAGGTGCTGTGGGCCGTCGCCGTCATCGCCATCGCGGTCATCGTCATCGGCGCGATCCGCACCTTCGTCAGCAGCAAGTCGCAGGAGATCAAGGCTCCCTGATGCGGGGGTCGCAGGGGCTGCACACGAGGTCGGGGCGCTGGCGTTCCGACCGCGGTGCGCTGTCCATGGAGATGGTCGTGCTCCTGCCCCTGGCCCTGAGCCTGCTCTTCCTCGCCGTCCAGGGCGCGGTCTACTACCAGGGCCGCACCGTGGCCCTGGCCTCCGCGCAGGAGGGCGCCCGTGATGCTGCGGGCTTCAAGGGCACCGACGCCCAGGGGCGCACCTCCGCCATCGACTTCGCCTCGCGCGCCGGCGGTTCCGGGCTGCTCGAGGACCCCGACGTCGCCGTCCGTCGTGATCCCACCGCAGGCACGGTCACCGTGCAGGTCACCGGGACGACGATGTCGCTCGTGCCCGGCTGGGACCCCACGGTGTCGATGTCAGCGACGCGCAACATCGAGGAGTTCACCGCGCCCGAGGACTTCATCGTGCGGGGCACCGAGGGGCAGGGCGACTGATGACGACGGTTCCACGGCGCCTCCTCGCCGTCCGGCGCCCACGCCTCGACGCCCGGGGACGGCTGCTCGGCGAGCGCGGCTCGGCGAGCATCGAGATGGTCATCCTCGCCCCGGCCTTCGGCCTGCTCATCGCCATGCTCGTCATGGGTGGCCGCATCGCGATCGCCCAGCAGAGCATCCAGTCGGCGGCTGGCGAGGCTGCTCGCGCCGCCTCGCTCGAGCGCGGCGCCGACTCCCGCGACCGTGGCCTGAGCGCCGCCCGGGCCTTCCTCGCCGAGCAGGACATGACCTGCCGCAACCTCGACGTCCAGCTCGACGCCTCGGGCAAGCAGACCGACCCCGGCGTCGCCGACCAGATCGTCAACGCGACCGTCAGCTGCGAGGTCCCCCTCGGCGACCTCGCGCTCCCGGGCATCGGCGGCGGTCACACCGTCACCGCGACCGCGGCCAGCCCCGTCGACACCTACCGGGAGCGCTGATGTCCGCCCTCCGCTCCCGCATCCGGCGCCTGCGCGACGAGCGCGGCTCGCTGAGCACCTACTTCGTCTCCGCCGTCTTCGCCGTCGTGCCGCTCGTCGGTCTCGTCGTCGACGGTGGCGGCCAGGTCCGCGCCATGCAGCAGGCCAACGACCTCGCGGACGAGACCGCCCGCTTCGCCGGCCAGCAGATCGAGACCGGCTGCGCGATCAAGGGGTCCGAGGTCGTCATCTACCTGCCGCGCGCCCGCCAGGCCGCGCAGCGCTTCCTCGAGGCCAGCCCGAGCGGCGCATCGCTCAAGGAGGTCACGGTCGGGTCCGACGGGCACACGGTCAACGTGCGCACGAGCCTGACCTACGACCCGATCTTCCTCGGGATGATCGGCGTCGGCCCTCGCGAGATCGAGGGCACCGGCTCGGCCTACCAGTACCGGACCAACGCAGACGGACGGGAGTACGACGCCGATGAGGGCAGCTACGGCACGTGCAGCGGCTGGTAGGGCGCGAGGGCTGATCGCCCTCCTCGGGATCGTCGCACTCCTCGTCGGCGTCCCGTGGCTCCTGCTGCACATCGGCGCGGGGCCGATCCCGGACCAGTGGGCCACGCCCGCCGAGATCTGGGACGCCGTCACCTCCCCCGACGACGGCACCGCACTGCTCGTCATCTTCCGCTACGCCGCGTGGCTCGCGTGGTTCTTCATCGCCGCCTCGATCGTCATCGAGGTCGGCGCCCGGCTGCTCGGCACCGACGTGCCCCAGCTGCCCGGACTCTCGCTGCCCCAGGGCATCGCCCGCTACGTCGTCGGCACCGCCGCGCTGCTCTTCATCACCGTCCCGACGGTCGCCACCTGGGCCGGCACCGCCCAGGCCGCGACCACCGGGTCCACCGATCTCGCGACGACCACCGCCGTCACCGGTGGCGTCTCCGCCGCCGCAGCGGCCGACGCAGTCGCCGCGCACTCAGCCGACCGGGCGGACCACACGAGCGCCGACCAGCAGGACGCCCCCACGCTCACCCACGAGGTCGCCCAGGGCGAGAGCCTGTGGTCGATCGCCGAGCAGCGCCTCGGTGACGGCACCCGCTACACCGAGATCCTCGACCTCAACCGCGACTCGATCCCGGCCTCGCACTGGATCGCCCCCGGCCAGCAGCTCCAGCTGCCCGGCGACGCGACGGGTGCCGATGACTCCGCCGACGACGCCATGCCCGGCGGCACGCACACCGTCGAGCAGGGCGACACGCTGTGGGAGATCGCCGAGGACGAGCTCGGCGACGGCAGCCGCTACACCGAGATCGTCGCCGAGACCGGATCCGCCGAGCAGCCCGACGGCGACCGGCTCACCGACCCCGACCTCATCCGGCCCGGCTGGCAGCTCCAGCTGCCGGGCGACGAGACCGCCGCCGACACCCCGAGCGCCACTCCCGGCACCGCCCAGACCGCGGCGACGCCGCGCACGGGGCGT
>NZ_JBNFOF010000140.1:0-8503 GCF_057364645.1 Janibacter sp. CFPM2_SD2 | reverse complement strand
GGGCCCCGGCCGAAGTCGACGAGCGCCGCCTCGCACTGCCGGTAGGACTCCTCCGAGAAAGCCGCCACCGCCGCCTCCTGGGCAGCCGCCGGCGGGCAGAGCGCGATGTTGCCCGCGAGCGCGTCGACCGCGGCCCGCAGGTCCTGCGGCACGAGGAGCCAGCCGAGGCGCCACCCGGTCATGCCCCAGTACTTGCTGAAGGAGGAGACGACGATCGCGTGCTCGTCGACCTCGCGGGCGCTGACCCCCTTCGCGTCGGGGCCGGTGCCGTAGGTGACGCCGTGGTAGATCTCGTCGCTCACCAGACGCACGCCGTGGGCGCTGCACCAAGCGGCGATCGCCGTGAGCTCACCACGGTCGACCATCGTGCCCGTGGGGTTGGCCGGCGAGGCGAGGACGAGCCCGGCGAGCGGGGCCCGCGCGTGCGCCGCCTCGAGCTGGGCGACGGTCGGCTGGTAGCGCTCCGCGGGCCCGGTCTCGATGTCGACGACCTCGCAGCCGAGCCCGGCGAGGATGTTGCGGTAGGCCGGGTAGCCGGGCCGGGCCAGCGCGACCCGGTCGCCGTGGTCGAAGGCCGCGAGGAAGGACAGGACGAAGCCACCGGAGCTGCCGGTCGTCACCGCCACCTCGGTGGGGTCGACGTCGAGGTCGTACCACCGCCGGTAGTGGCCGGCGATGGCCGACCGCAGCGCCGCGGTGCCGAGCGCGGGCGTGTAGCCCAGGGACCTCCCTTCGGCATGGATCGCCGCCGCGGCCTCGTGGACCGGACCGGGCGCACCCTGGCTCGGCTCGCCGGCGCACAGCGAGATGACCTCGCGACCCTCCGCGCGCATCCGGGCGACGGTGGCGAGGACGTCCATGACCTCGAAGGGGGCGACCGCGGACCGGGTGGAGGGGGCGAAGGGAGACGTCATGCGGTCATGGTCGCACTGTGATACGGGCCACGTCCGGGTGTACTGTCTCCCGGCCACACCTTCCAGAGAGGACTCCCGTGTCGGAGACGACTTATCAGCTCATCGCCATCGCCGTGTACTTCGCCGCGATGCTCGCGATCGGCTACTACGCCTACACCCGCACTCGCAACATCGACGGCTACATGCTCGCCGAGCGCGGGCTGCACCCGGCCGTCGCGGCGCTGTCCGCCAACGCCGCCGACATGTCCGGCTGGCTGCTCATGGGCCTGCCCGGCGCCATTTACGCCTCCGGCCTCATCGAGTCGTGGATCGCCATCGGCCTGACGGTCGGCGCCTGGCTCAACTGGAAGTTCGTCGCGCCCCGCCTGCGCGCCTACACCGAGATCGCGGGCGACTCGATCACCATCCCGAGCTTCTTCGGGCGCCGGCTGCGTGACCGGACCAACCTGCTGCGCATCGTCGCCGCGCTGGTCATCCTCGCCTTCTTCACCTTCTACGTCTCCTCCGGCATGGTCGCCGCCGGCAAGTTCTTCGAGAGCTCCTTCGGCTGGGAGTACCTGCACGGCGTGCTGCTCGTCGCCGCGGTCACGCTCCTCTACACGCTCTTCGGCGGCTTCCTCGGCGCGACGCTCACCGACGTCGCCCAGGGCTTGCTGATGTTCGCCGCGCTCGTCGCGGTGCCGATCGTCGCCGTCTTCAAGATGGGCTCGCCGGGCGACATCGTCGACGGGGTCACGGCGGTCAACCCCGACGCCTTCAACCTCTTCGCCGGCGACGACGGCGCCGCCCTGCTCGCGCTGGGCATCTTCTCCACGGCCGCGTGGGGCCTGGGCTACTTCGGCCAGCCGCACATCATCGTGCGCTTCATGGCCCTGCGCACCTCCGCCGACGCGCACTACGGCCGCATCGTCAGCACGACGTGGATGATCATCACCGCCCTCGGCGCGATCACGACCGCGCTCATCGGCGTCGCCTACTTCAACGGCCCCGACCCGGCCAAGCAGATCGACGACCCCGAGACCGTCTTCCTGCTCCTGTCGCAGGTCTTCTTCCACCCGCTCGTCGCGGGCTTCGTCCTCGCGGCCGTGCTCGCCGCGATCATGTCGACGATGTCGAGCCAGCTCGTCGTGTGCTCCTCCGCCCTCGTGGAGGACCTCGTCAACCTCACCGGCCGCAAGGCGTCGGACACGGCGCTGCTCCTCTACGGGCGGGTCGGCGTCCTCGTCGTCGCGCTCGTCGGTCTGGTGCTCGCGCTCGACCCGAGCTCGGCGATCCTCGAGCTCGTCGCCTTCGCGTGGGCCGGCTTCGGTGCGGCCTTCGGCCCGATCGTCCTGCTCGCGCTCTACTGGCGTCGCCTCACCGCGACCGGCGCCCTCGCCGGCATGGTCGTCGGCGCGGTCACCGTCTTCGTCTGGGGCAACATCGACAGCCTGAGCGACCGGATGTACGAGATCGTCCCGGGCTTCGCGCTCAACCTGCTCGTCGCCGTCGTCGTCTCGCTGGCCAAGCCGTCGACCGACCCGGAGATCCAGGCGGAGTTCGAGCGGATGGAGCGCGAGCTCTCCGACGGTCGCGGCGACGTCGACCTCACCCGTCAGGGCTGAGCCGACAGCGGTTCCACCCGGATCCCACCTTCGTGCGTCATGAGATGCACGGAGGTGGGATCTTTGCTGTTCGGGACGAAGGGGGTGGGTGGTGGACGAGAGCTTCGAGGACTTCGTGCGCGAGCGCGGCACCGCCCTGCTGCGCATCGCGTGGCTGCTCACGGGTCACCACGCCGACGCCGAGGACCTGCTGCAGGAGGCTCTCACCGGCCTCGCCCGGCACTGGGATCGGGTGTCCGGCGAGGGCAGCCCGGAGGCCTACGTGCGCCGAGCGCTCCACCACGGGGCGATCGACGGGTGGCGCCGACGCGCCGTGCGACCGCGGGTCGTCGGTGAGCCCACGGGCCACGAGGCCGCGGTCGGGGACGCCTTCGAGGACACCGATCGTCGCGTCGTGCTCCGCAACGCGCTGATGCGCCTCACCTCCCGCCAGCGTGCGGTGCTCGTCCTGCGCTTCTACGAGCAGCACACCGAGGTCGAGACGGCCGCGGTCCTCGGCTGCTCCCCCAACACGGTGAAGTCTCAGACCCGCCATGCGCTGAAGCGCCTGCGCGAGCTCGCCCCCGAGCTGGCGGCGACCTTCGAGCGAGAGGAGGCCACGTCATGAGCTCTCTGCACGATGCCCTGCGCGAGCTGGCCGAGGAGGTCGACGGCGTCCCGGAGGGGCTCGCGGAGCACGCCTGGACCGCCGGTCGCGCTGACCTCATCCGCCAGCGCCGCACCCGGGTCCTCGCGTCCCTCACCGCCGTCGCGGCCGCCGCCGCTCTCGTGTGGATCGCCGCCGTCAGCGGGCTGGGGAGGAGCGACTCCGCCCCCGCCGAGCCCTCCCCCGACGAGGTGCCCGTCGCGGTCACCGGATACCCCCAGCGCGTGGTCGACCCCGGTGACGTCGACCCCCTTCCTGCGAAGGGGGTGCCCCTCACCGCGGTCATGCACTCGCGGACCCGAGGCGACGGGGGCGGCTGGCTCGCCCTTCGCCCCGACGGGTCGCTGTGGTCGCTACCGGACCTGCTGCCCCAGCAGATCGTCGCGGACGAGGGCGCACGTGCCGAGGACCTCGTGCCCCAGCCGGCGCTCGACCCGAGCGGACGGTGGCTCGCGGCCTTCGAGCAACCCGCGGACGGGACGCGGCCGCGGTTCGTCATCATCGACGTCACCACCGGAGCGCGCACCCACCAGCGCAATGTCCTGGGTGGCGCCGAGCCCGAGACGCGGGACCTCGTCAGCGGGACCTGCTTCGCGGGGCCGGGAGCGCAGCTCCACTGGCGACCTGGCGCCGGCGACCCGCGCGTGGCCGTGGCGTGCGTCGGCGAGGAGGGCCGACTGGTCACGGTCATCAACACGCGCGCCGAGGTCGTGGCCCAGGTCGTGGTCGAGCCCTCCGGTGGACTGCTGGGTCATGGCGGGTGGTGCAGCAGCGGCCTCGCCGGGTGGCTCGACGAGCGCCGCCTGCTCGACGTGCGTGTCTGCCCGAACCAGGACGACCCGGGGACCGAGACGACGACCCTCGTCGAGGTGGACACCGTCATCAAGGACTCGTCGACGAGGGCGCCCGCCCCCGGCACGACATGGCTCGCGGTGAAGTCCCACGACGACCGGATCGGCCTCCTCCAGGGGGTGGTCCCCGACGAGCGTCATCTCCTCCTGGGCACGACCCGCGACGGCCACAGCCTGTCCGTGGCCTGGGGCCCGGGCGCCGACGAGCAGGCGTGGGCGATCACCCCGGACATCACGACGTCCGCCCCCTTCGTCCACGACCGCACGCACAAGCCGCCGCAGCCGTTGGCCGACCAGGGTGCGGGGCGGCCGCTGCGGCTGAGCAGTGCACCCGACGTGACGGTCTGGAGCGATGGCGGGCTCGGCATCATGTCGCTGGACACCCGCAGCGACCCGCCTGTGGCGCTCATGGTGATCGACCCCGCGCTCCAGGTCGACGGGGTGAGCGTCGCGCAGACCGCGATCCACGGCGAGGTGACCCGGCACCGCCTGGGGGTGCGCACGTCGTGGTGGTCGTGGCACCCCTGGCTCACCGCCGTGGCGCTGGCCGGAGTGCTGACGCTGCTCTCCGGCATGGTCCTCGTGGTCGTCAGGCCCCGTGTGCGCCCCGGCGCGGTGACGTCGGCAACGGTGGCGGTGATCGTCGGCGTCCTGCTGGCCGTGCTCGTCGCGGCGATCACGCTCAGGACCACGGAGGAGCCGGCCCCACTCCCTTCGCCCGGGATGACGGTGCAGTAGCTACTACGGCACTTGGCCGAAGGTGTGCCGCCGCACCCAGGCGTGCATGGCGATCGCCGCGGCCGCGCCGGCGTTGATCGAGCGGGTCGAGCCGAACTGGCTGATCTCGAGCACGACCTCGCACACCTCGAGCATCTCCGGCGAGATCCCGGGGCCCTCCTGGCCGAGCACGAGGACGCAGTCGCGGGGCAGGTCGTGGGTCTCGATGGGGACCGATCCCGGCACGTTGTCGATGCCGATGACGCGAAGGGGGGTCCCCCCTTCGCCCGCCGTCGCCGCCCACTGCGCGAAGTCCGCGACGGACGGATGGTGGTGCTCCACCTGGTAGCGGTCGGTGACCATCGCGCCACGCCGGTTCCAGCGCCGTCGGCCGACGATGTGGAAGGCGGCCGCCCCCATGGCGTTGGCGGTGCGCACGACCGAGCCGATGTTGAAGTCGTGCTCCCAGTTCTCGATCGCCACGTGGAAGGAGTGGCGCCGGGCGGCGAGGTCAGCGGTGATCGCCTCGTGGGACCAGTAGCGGTAACGGTCCTCGACATTGCGTCGGTCGCCGTCGCGGAGCAGCTCGGGGTCGAGGCGCGGGTCGTCGGGCCACTCACCAACCCATGGACCGACGCCGTGGCTCACAGGTTGCGCGGAGGGTCCGCCCCTAGCCTTGGCATGATCATCCGGGGTGCTCACGGGCCCCCACCGTAGACGTCACCGCCGCGGAAGGGCCGCATGAACACCATCGTCGAGTGGGTCCTCGACCTCATGGACCGGATCGGGGGCCCCGGCATCGCGCTGGGCATCTTCCTCGAGAACGTCTTCCCGCCGATCCCCAGCGAGGTGATCCTGCCGCTCGCCGGCTTCACCGCCGCGCAGGGCCGCTACTCGATCGTCGAGGCGGTGCTCTGGGCGACGCTCGGCTCGGTCACCGGCGCGCTGCTGCTCTACGGCATCGGCGCGGCGCTCGGGATCGACCGGCTCAAGGTCATCGCGCACCGGATGCCGCTCGTCGACGTCGCCGACATCGACAAGGCCGACGCGTGGTTCACCAAGCACGGGCCCAAGGCCGTCTTCCTCGGCCGCTTCGTCCCCGGGATCCGCAGCATCATCTCGATCCCCGCCGGCATCGACCGCATGCCGGTGGCGAAGTTCCTCGGCTACACGACCGCCGGCTCGCTCATCTGGAACTCCCTCTTCGTGTGGATCGGCTTCCAGCTCGGCGACCGCTACCACCTCGTCGAGCAGTACATGGACCCGATCAGCAAGGTCGTCTACGTCCTCATCGTCCTCGCCGCCCTCGGGGTCGTCGCGTGGATGTGGCGGCGCTCGGTGCGCCGCAGCCACGACCCCGACGACCACATCGACGTCGAGACCCTGGAGTAGCCACCCGGGCTCCCTCGGGCCCCGGGCCCGGCCATGGGTGCCTCGAAGGGAAAACCACTGTCCGTTGTCGGTGCCGCCCCCTAGCGTGGACCGACATGACCGCACCCGTGATCGAGGCCTCCGGCCTGGTGAAGACCTTCGGCGACTTCGTCGCCGTCGACGACGTGAGCTTCGAGGTCCCTCAGGGCACCGTCTTCGGCCTGCTGG
The DNA here is from genome assembly GCF_057364645.1 of Janibacter sp. CFPM2_SD2. Lineage (NCBI taxonomy): Bacteria > Bacillati > Actinomycetota > Actinomycetes > Micrococcales > Intrasporangiaceae > Janibacter > Janibacter sp. CFPM2_SD2. Next base: position 2,172 of record NZ_JBNFOF010000140.1, on the reverse strand, counting down.
GGCCCAACGGTGCCGGCAAGACGACGACCGTGCGCATGATGACGACGCTCGCGACGCCCACCCGCGGAACGGCTCGCGTCGCCGGCCACGACGTCGTCGCCGAGCCCGAGGCGGTGCGCGCGAGCATGGGCCTGACCGCCCAGTCCGCGACGGTCGACGACCTGCTGACCGGCCGCGAGAACCTGCGGCTCATCGGCGACCTCTACGGGCTGCCCGGGCGTGAGGTCCGCCGGCGGGCCGACGACCTGCTCGAGCGGTTTTCGCTCACCGAGGCGGGCAACAAGGTCGTCAAGGACTACTCCGGCGGCATGCGCCGCCGGATCGACCTGGCCGTGAGCCTCATCGCCCACCCGTCCGTGCTCTTCCTCGACGAGCCGACGACCGGTCTCGACCCGCGCAGCCGGGTCGAGCTGTGGGACGTGCTGCGCGACCTCGTGCGTGACGGCACGACGCTGCTCCTGACGACCCAGTACCTCGACGAGGCCGACCAGCTCGCCGACCGCATCTGCGTCATCGACCACGGCCGGATCATCGCCCAGGGCACCCCGCTCGAGCTCAAGGACCAGTCCGGCGCCACGAGCCTGGTCGTCACCGTCTCGCGCCACGACGAGGTGGCCCGGGCCGCCGAGCTCTCCGCGAGACGCGTCGGCGAGGTCCACGTCGACGCGGACGCCCGCCGGCTGACCGCGCCCGGCGCCGGCGTCGCCGACCTCACCCGCATCGCCGGCGCCCTCGACGGGGCCGACATCGACGTCGACGACCTGGGCATGCAGCGCCCGAGCCTCGACGACGTCTTCCTCTCCCTCACCGGCCATGCCGCCGAGGAGTCCACCAACCAGGAGGCACCGGCATGACCGCCCGGAGCGACACCGGCTCCATCGCCGTCCCGCACACGAGCCCGACACCCGTCGGTGCCGGTCGGGTCCGCCAGATCACCACCCTCGTGCGCCGCAACCTCACCCACATCAAGCGCCAGCCCGAGATGCTCACCGACGTGACGATCCAGCCAGTGATGTTCGTCCTGCTCTTCGCCTATGTCTTTGGGGGCTCGATCCAGATCCCCGGGGTCGACTACAAGCCCTGGCTGCTGCCCGGGATCATGGCGCAGACCATCGCCTTCAGCGCCTTCATCGTCGCCATCGGGCTCAACACCGACATCGGCAAGGGCATGGTCGACCGGCTGCGGTCGCTGCCGATCCGTCGCTCGTCGATCCTCATCTCGCGCAGCATCGCCGCGCTCATCCACTCGAGCATCGGCGTCGCGGTCATGTCGGTCACCGGGCTCTTCATCGGGTGGCGCCTGCACGACGGCGTGGTCAACGCGCTCATCGGCTACGGGCTGCTCCTGCTCTTCGGCTTCGCGATGATCTGGATCGGGATCCTCGTCGGGTCGGCGATGCGCTCGGTCGAAGCGGTCAACGGTCTGATGTTCACGACGATCTTCCCGATCACCTTCCTGTCCAATGCCTTCGCGCGGACCGACGTCATGCCGAGCTGGCTGCGCACCGTCGCCGAGTGGAACCCCATCTCAGCCCTCAGTCAGGCGATGCGTGACAACTGGGGCGTCGCGGGTCAGCCGTTGCGCGCCGACGCCCCGTGGCCGCTGCACCACCCCGAGCTGGCGACGATCATCTGGTCGGTGGGCATCACGCTCGTCATCGCGCCACTGGCCCTGCGGGCCTTCAACGCCCGCACGACCGACTGAGGGAGCCGAGCCCAGGTCCGCCACCCCGGATCGAGGTACCACCGACCAGATAGACGGTCGCGGATACCTCGACCCGCTCGCCCCCGACGTGTGGGTGCTCAGCGAGGGCCGTGGCCGAGGACGAGCGCGGCGAGCTGGGTGCGCGAGCGCACGCCCGACTTGCGGTAGACCCGCGTCAGGGTGCCCTCGACGGTCTTGACGCTCAGGTGCAGGCGCTGGGCGATCTCGCGGTTGCTCGCGCCGTCGGCGACGAGCCCGGCGACCTGCTGCTCGGTGAGCGTGAGCGATGCGAGCAGGGTCTGCGGGTCGCCGCCCTCGGGCTCCTCCGGCTCGAGCGTGTGCAGCGCCGCCCCCCTCGGGGGAAGCGGTCCTGCACCCACGCCGTCCACGGGTGGGCGTGCAGGGGGCGCAGGACCTCACGCGCCCCGGGCAGCGGCCTCGCGGCTGCGACCCCGTGCGGCGTGCCC
>NZ_JBNFOF010000139.1:0-8564 GCF_057364645.1 Janibacter sp. CFPM2_SD2 | reverse complement strand
CGTCGCGACGACGACCGCCGCCTGGCGCCACGAGCCCTGACCGGCCCGGGTTGCCGCATTTCCTCAAGGAAATGCAGACCAGAGGGCGCAGGAGGCCGCATTTCCTTAAGGAAATGCGGACCAGGGGGTCAGGAGGCTGCATTGCCGTTGGGCAATGCAGCCTCGGGGAGGGGCCGACCTCAGGCGGTGACGCCGTGGCGGCGCTGGTGGCGCAGGCCGAGGGCGGTGCCGAGCAGCACGAGGACGATCGAGGCGACGAGGACGCCTTCGTAGCCGATCCACGCGGCGGCGGTGAGCGCCACGGCCGCCGCGACGAAGGAGATCGCGAGCGCGAAGGAGGTCAGCGTCGTGAAGTCGGTGCCGGCCGAGTCGGGCCGGGCGAAGTCCATGTTGATCGTGTAGACGACGACATTGGCCACGGCGTAGGCGGCCATGAAGGCGCACAGGGCCACGGTCGTCCACACGGTCGAGGTCTCGCCGAGGGCCAGCGGCATCAGGCCGAGGGTCGCCACGGCGAGCAGCGCACCACCGAGGACGAGCACCCGACGACGGCCCCAGCGGGTGATCAGGGCACCGGCACCCAGCGCGGCGAGCACCGCCGGGGCGGAGGCGATCGCGCCCGAGACGATGCCGATCTTCGTCAGCGACCAGCCGGCGTCGACGAGCGCCGGCGAGACGATCGCATAGCCTACGGCCGCGCCGATGTAGTAGAGCGGCACGACGACGAGCACCCAGGTGCGGCAGCCGGGCTGGCCGAAGACGGTGAGCAGCTCCCGCAGCCCGGCGCGACGCACGAGCACCTCGCGCTCCGGCTCGCGGAAGGCGATGACGACACCCAGGGCCGTGGCCGTGAGCAGGGCGAGCAGCAGGATCGCCGGCACCCAGCCCCACTGGTCGTAGACGACGACCGCCAGGCCACCGCCGACGACGCTGCCGAGGTAGTTGCCGCCGACCTGGATGCCGTTGCCCAGCCCGCGGTCGCCGCCGCCGAGCAGGCGCACGGTGAGCGCGTCGGCGGCGATGTCCTGGGTGGCGGAGAAGAGGACGAAGAGCGAGCAGATCGCGATGACCGGGCCGAGGTGGTCGGCCGGCGTGACGAAGGGGGTGAGCGCCAGGAGCGTGATGACCAGCCCCAGCTGGAGCGGGACGAGCCACGAGCGGTAGTGGCCGAAGCGGCGGCTGCCGTAGCGGTCGACGAGCGGGGCCCAGAGGAACTTGAGCGGCCAGATGAGCCCGATCGTCTGGATCAGACCGAGCGTGGCGAGCGAGGTGCCCCCGTCGCGAAGGATCGCGACGAGCCCGATCGTGAGGAAGCCCACACCGAGGTACTGGGTGAAGTAGAGCGCGGTGATGAGCCGGAACCGCTCTGCGCCAAGGGTTTTGGCGTCTTCGGTGGCCGTCGGGGCAGTGGTGGTCACGGGGGTCTTCCTCGCGCTCGTGGGCAGGTGTCCGGGTAGGGGTCATCGCGCATCAGCGGTGATGCGTGGCGCCGCGAGCTCGACGAGCGGGAGCGGCGCACGACGGTTATGTTAGGCCAGCACTACCTAAGTTAGGTATCCCTTACTTCTAGGAGCATGCTCGGTGAACCCCCACCTCCTGACGCACGAGACCACCGACGACTACGTCGACGGCATGGCGCGCGTGACCCGGCTCGTCGCCCAGCACCTGGCCGCCGACGCCCCGTCGACCGGTGCGACCGTGGCCGACCTCGCCCCCGCGGTCGACGCCGTCGATCTCGACCGCCCCGCGGCCGACCTCGACGCCGCCCTGGCCGAGGTCACCGACATCTACCTGCGCGACGCCATCTGGTTTCACCACCCCAGCTACGTCGCCCACCTCAACTGCCCCGTCGCCCTGCCGGCGGTCCTCGCCGAGGGGATCATCTCGGCGGTCAACACCTCGGTCGACACCTGGGACCAGAGCGCCGGCGGCACCCTCGTCGAGCAGCGCCTGATCCGCTGGACCGCCGGGCGCATCGGCTTCGGCGAGACCGCCGACGGCGTCTTCACCAGCGGCGGGACCCAGTCCAACCTCCAGGGCCTGCTCCTCGCCCGGGGCGAGGCCGTGCGCCGCCACGGCGAGGGAGTGCAGTCGCGACTGCGCGTGCTCGCCACCGAGCACAGCCACTTCAGCGTCATCAAGTCCGCCCGGATCATGGGCCTGCACCCGAGCGCGGTCATCGCCGTGCCCACCGACGAGACCGGTGGCATGAGCACCGCCGCCCTCGCCGCCGAGCTCGACGGCATCCGGGAGCGGGGCGAGACGGCGATGGCCGTCGTCGCGACCGCCGGCACGACCGACCTCGGGGTCATCGACCCGGTCGCGGCCATCGCCGACCTCGCGGCCGACCACGGCGCCTGGCTGCACGTCGACGCCGCCTACGGAGGTGGCCTGCTGACCTCCCTTCGTCGTCGTCACCTGCTCGACGGCATCGAGCGGGCGGACTCGGTGACCGTCGACTTCCACAAGACCTTCTTCCAGCCGGTGAGCTCGAGCGCGATCGTCGTGCGCGACGGCGCGACCCTGGGCCACGTCACCCACCACGCCGACTACCTCAACCCGCGGACGGCCGTGACGCCCAACCAGGTGGACAAGTCGCTGCAGACCACCCGGCGCTTCGACGCGCTCAAGCTGTGGCTCACGCTGCGGGTCACCGGCGCCGACGCCGTCGGCGAGATGTTCGACGAGGTCATCGACCGCGCCCACCAGGTGTGGGAGGTGCTGCGCGACGACGAGCGCTTCGAGGTCGCCGTCGAGCCCGTGCTCAGCACGGTCCTCATGCGCTACCGGCCGAAGGGGGTCGGTGTCACCGACGCGGACTCGCTCAACCCCCGCATCCGGCACGCGCTCCTCGACGACGGGTCGGTCATGGTCGCCGGCACGACGATCGACGGTCGGGCGTGGCTGAAGTTCACCCTGCTCAACCCGCAGACCTCGCTGGCGCACCTGCGCGAGATCATCGAGACGATCGCCACCACGGGTGAGGCGCTGCTCGCCGAGGACGCGATGGACGAGCTGAGCCTGGATGCACCCTTCGAGACGCTTGCTTCGCAAGCTCCTCAGGGAGCGGGAGTGGAGATGGCGCGATGAAGGTGCACGACGTCGTCGGCATCGGGCTGGGGCCCTTCAACCTCGGGCTCGCCGCGCTGACGCACGACCTGCCCGACGTCGACGGGGTCTTCCTCGAGGCGCGGGACGAGTTCTCATGGCACCCGGGGATGATGCTCGAGGGGGCCACGATCCAGGTGCCCTTCATGGCCGACCTGGTGACGATGGCCGACCCGACGAGCCGCTTCGGCTTCCTCAACCACCTCAAGCAGATCGGGCGGCTCTACCCCTTCTACATCCGGGAGAGCTTCTACCCCCTGCGCGCGGAGTACGACCAGTACTGCCGGTGGGTCGCCGACCAGCTCGACACCGTCCGGTGGGGCCACGAGGTGACCGCCGTCGAGCGCGAGGCCGATGGCACCTACGTCGTCACGGCCCGCCTCGGGGACGGGACGGTCACCTCCCTTCGCGCTCGTCATGTCGTGCTCGGCATCGGGACGGCGCCGACCGTGCCACCCGTCGCGGAGGGCCTCGGCGGGCCGGTGACGCACTCCGGCCACTACCTCGAGCACCGAGCGGCCTTGCAGGACAACGAGTCCGTGACCGTCGTCGGAAGCGGGCAGTCCGCCGCCGAGATCTATCTCGACCTGCTCGAGGGGGTGCAGGAGCACGGCTACCACCTGACGTGGATCACCCGCTCGCCGCGCTTCTTCCCCATGGAGTACACGAAGCTCACGCTCGAGATGACCTCGCCGGAGTACGCGCGCTACTTCCGCGAGCTGCCGATGGAGCGGCGCGACGTGCTGCTGCGCGAGCAGCGCAACCTCTACAAGGGGATCAGCGGCGACCTCGTCGACCAGATCTACGACACGCTCTACCGGATCCGCGTCGAGACCGGCGCGCCCGTTCCCACCACCCTGCTGACGAACAGCGAAGTGCGAGAGGCGAGCTGGGACGAGGCGAAGGGCCGCTACACGCTCGGCGTGCACCACGAGGAGCAGGACGCCGCCGTCGAGGTGACGACCGAGGGACTCGTGCTCGCCACCGGCTACCGCCCCCGCACCCCGCACTTCCTCGCGCCCGTCGCCGACCGGATCCGGCGCGACGCCCGCGACCGCTACGACACCGGGGTCGATTACAGCGTCGACCTCGACGGAAGGATCTTCGTGCAGAACGCCGAGGAGCACACCCACTCCGTCCTCGCCCCCGACCTGGGCATGGGCGCCTACCGCAACTCCGTGATCATCAACGCGATCGCGGGACGCGAGGTCTACCCGGTGGAGGAGCGCATCGCCTTCCAGCACTTCGGTGTCGGGGAGATCGAGTCGCCGGTGGTTTCTCGTGGCCTCGCGGTGATGTCCCGATGAGCGACTTCGCGATGATCACGCCGGTCGGGCGGGTGACGATCGAGCCGGTCGTCCCCGCCGAGCACATCGAGCTGCTCCACGCGTGGGTGACGCACCCGCGGTCGGCCTTCTGGGGCATGCAGGGCTTCACCCCCGAGCAGTCGCGGGCGGCCTTCGACGAGATCGACGTCGACCCGCACCATGACGCGTGGCTCGGGCGGGTCGACGGCGTCCCGACCTTCCTCACCGAGACCTACGACCCCGGCCACTCGGTGCTCGCGGCGCACTACCGCGTCGAGCCCGGACAGCTCGGTATGCACGTGCTCGTCGCGCCGACGGAGACCCCGGTGCACGGCCTGACCTCGCAGGTCTTCCGCGCGGTGATGCACTTCTGCTTCCGCGACCCGGCCGTCACCGAGGTCGTCGTCGAGCCGGACGTGCGCAACCTCGCGATCCACGCCAAGAACGCCGCCGCCGGGTTCGTCGTCGACCGGCGGATCACCTTGTCGGACAAGGAGGCCCTGCTGAGCTTCTGCACGCTCGCGGACTTCGCGGGCAGCGAGCTCGAGGGACGAAGGGGGGCACTCCCCTCCCCCGACGTCGCGCACCTCGAGCCCGAGGTCATGGCGCGGGCCCACCGGCACGTCGCGGCCAAGGCGATCGGCGAGCTGACCCACGAGCGGGTGCTCGCGCCCGAGCCGACCGCCGACGGGCGGTGGACGATCGCGGCGGGGGCGGCGACCTACACCTTCGCCGCGAGCCGGCACGCCCTCGAGCACTGGCGGGTCGACCCTGCGAGCATCGAGCGCACCGTCGACGGCCGGGCCACCGAGGTCGACGCCCTCGGCGTCGTCTCCGACCTGCACGAGGTCCTCGGCATCCCCGAGCACCTGCGCTCGACCTATCTCGAGGAGCTGAGCGGCACGCTGGCGAGCCTGGCGCACAAGTGGCACCACGCGCGGCACACGAGCCGTGACCTCGTCGGCGCCGACTTCCAGACGATCGAGTCCGCGATGACCGAGGGCCACCCCGCCTTCATCGCCAACAACGGCCGGATCGGCTTCTCCGCCACCGACCACGCGGCCTACTCCCCCGAGGCCGGCACCGACGTACGGCTGGAGTGGATCGCGGTGCGCCGCACCGTCGCCCACCTCTCGCTGGCCGAGGGTCTGACGGAGGAGGACCTCTACGCCGGCGAGCTCGACCGTGCGGACCGTGAGGGGTTCTCCCTTCGCCTGGAGACGCTGGGGCTCGACCCCGCGGACTACCTGCTCATGCCGGTCCACCCGTGGCAGTGGGACCACAAGCTCGCGGTGACCTTCGCCGCGGACGTGGCCCGACGCGATGTCGTTCACCTCGGCCACACGCGGGACCGCTACCTCGCGCAGCAGTCGATCCGGACCTTCTTCAACACCGACCGTCCCGAGCGGCACTACGTCAAGACGGCGCTGGCGATCCAGAACATGGGCTTCCTGCGCGGGCTCTCGCCGAAGTACATGGAGGCGACGCCGGCGATCAACGACTGGGTGGCCGACGTCGTCGCCGGTGACCCGGAGCTCGCCGACTGCGGGTTCCGCGTGCTGCGCGAGATCGCGGCGATCGGCTACACCGGCGACGCCTACCACCGCCTCGGGGTGCCCAACCCGCACACCAAGATGGTCGCCGCGCTGTGGCGCGAGTCGCCGGTGCCGAAGCTCGCTGCGGGACAACGGCTCCAGTCCCTCACCGGGCTGCTGCACCGCGACGCCGACGGCGCCGCGCTCATCACCGAGCTCATCGCAGCGAGCCCGATCGGGGCCGGCGAGTGGGTGCGGCGGATGCTGCGCGCCTACCTGCGACCGGTCGTCCACTGCCTCGGCGTGCACGACCTGGCCTTCATGCCGCACGGGGAAAACCTCATCCTCGTGCTCGAGGACCACGTGCCCACCGGCGTCTTCATGAAGGACATCGGCGAGGAGGTCGTCGTCATGTCCGACCGCGAGCTGCCGCCCGAGGTCGAGCGCATCCGGCACGTCCTCGACCCGCAGGTGCAGTCGCTGTCGGTGCTCACCGACGTGCTCGACGGCGTGCTGCGCTTCGTCGCCGAGATCCTCGCCGACGACGAGATGCTCACCGGTGAGGACTTCTGGGCGCTCGTCGCCGAGTGCATCGCCGCGCACGCGGCCGACCACCCGCGGGCCGCGCGGCTGGACCTGCTGCGGGAGAGCTTCGAGCACTCCTGCCTCAACCGGCTGCAGCTGCGCAACACCCTGCAGATGGTCGACCTCACCGACCCCGAGGGCTCGCTCATCCGGGTCGGCGACCTGGCCAACCCCCTCCACGCTGCGCACAACCCTGAGCTCCTGCCCCCAACCCTGCAAGACCCTAGGGTTTTGCAGGGTTCTGGCGCCGGCGAAGGGGGCGTGGCCGGGTGAGCCGACACTGGCGGGTGGAGCGGGATGCCCACGGCATCCCGCTCTGCTGGGGGGCCACGCTCGACGACCTCGCCTATGCGCAGGGGCGCTCGGCGGCGATCGACCGGGCCTGGCAGATCGAGGTCGAGCGGCGTCGGTCCGAGGCGACCTCGGCGACGCTGCTCGGGCCGTCCGACTGGGACGACTTCGCGACCCGCGCCGACCTGGCCGGCATCGCCCGGGCCGCGGTCGCCGACCTCGACGACGTGACGCTCGCCTGGGTGGACGCCTACGTCGCCGGCGTCAACGACGGCCTTGACGAAGGGGGTTCCCGCGCACCGGAGTTCGCCGCCACCGGCACGCAGCCGGAGCGGTGGGAGCGCTGGTCGCCGGCCGGGGTCTTCCTCGTCCAGCACGTGCTCATGGGCAACTTCGGGCACCTGCTGTGGCGCCGGCACGTCCGCGCGCAGCTCGGCGAGGACGCCCTCGACCTGCTGAGCCACGAGGGCGTGCCGCTCGGCGGCAGCAATGCCTGGGCACTTACCGGGTCACGCACCACCACGGGCGCACCGATGATCGCCGCAGACCCGCACCGCGTGCTCGAGGCGCCCGGGATCTACCAGCAGGTGCGGCTGACCACGCCCGAGGTCGACGTGTCCGGGCTCGCCTTCGCGGGTGTTCCGGGGGTGCCGCACTTCGGTCACGCCGGCTCGGTCGCCTGGGCGGTCACGCACGCGATGGCGGACTACCAGCAGATCGCCCCCGACGCGGACCCCGTTGTCCCCCACCCGATCTCGCCCGCGGCGTCGACGGCGACATCGGGCTGGCCACGATGCGCCGACTGCTCCTGGCGCGGACGGTCGACGACGTCGACACCGCGCTCGACGGCTGGGTCGAGCCGGTCAACGCCGTCGTCATCGCCGGCGCCGACGGCCGGGTCCGCGAGCGCGTCGCCGGCCGCCTGGTCACCGCCGAGGGTTCGCATCTCCTTGAGGAAATGCGAAGTCAGGGCAGCCAGGTGGGCACGGTGGCGGCGCCGTCGGCACGCCGCGACCTCGCCGACGGCGAGGTCGTCGTGCACGCCAACGACCGGCGCGCCTCGGTCGCCGGGCTCGGTGAGGAGTTCGCCGCCCCCCACCGAGCGCACCGGATCACCGAGCTCCTCGGCGAGCGCCCGACCTGGGACACCGCCGGCCTCGCGGAGATCCAGACCGACACCCGGCTCGGCTCCTGGCCGACCTTCCAGACTCTCCTCGGCGGGGTCGCGGCCACCGGCCCCGCCGAGGAGCTTCGCCAGCGGCTGCTCGCGTGGGACGGCCACATGGACGCAGGCAGCCACGACGCGGCCCTCTTCGCGGCCTGGCGCACCGAGCTCGTCCTCGCCGTCGCGGCCCACCCGCGACTCGCCCCGATCCACGAACCCGCCGGTCTCGCAGCGCTCTTCGCGCCCTGGGTGGACCCGGTCGCCCGGGTCGGCGCCGGCATCGAGCGGATCGTCCACGTCGGGTGTGACTGGGACCTGCCGCTCGACGAGATCGCCGTGCAGGCCCTCGTGCGGGTCGCCCAGGCACCCGCCGATGACCGCACCTGGGGAGAGCGGCACATCGCCCCCTTCGTCCGGGCGGAGCACACCGCCGGACCACCGAGCGGACCGCTGGGTGGTGACGGCGACTGCGTGCTCGCCACGGCCGCCGCGCCCGGCCTGAGCGACCTGTGCTGGCGCGGCCGGCGCCCGACTCGTGTGGTCGCTCGGCGGCCCGAGCTCCCTGGGGTCGTG
>NZ_JBNFOF010000138.1:0-8586 GCF_057364645.1 Janibacter sp. CFPM2_SD2 | reverse complement strand
CGCGCCGACGCCGGGTCGGGTCACGGGCTGGCGCTGGCCACCTTCGCCGCCGCCCTGCTCGTCCAGCTCGCGGGCTCTGGCTGGGCCCCACCCGTCGGCGGCCTGCTCGCCGACTGGCTCGCGTGGAGCGACCTGCCGTGGCAGCCCACGCCCGACCACGCGCTGCTGCTCGCCGGTCTGGTCCTCGTCCAGCTGGCGACGGGCAACCGCCTCGTGCGCCTCGTGCTCGTGACGACCGGCGCGCTCCCCGCGCGACCCGTGGCCGGCGGCGTCGACGGCGAGCTGCGCGGCGGGCGGCTGCTCGGGCCGCTCGAGCGACTCTTCATCCTCGGCCTCGGCCTCGCGGGCGAGCTCACTGCCGCCGGCCTCGTCATCGCGGCCAAGGGACTCATCCGCTGGCCCGAGCTGAGGTCGCACGCGAGCAGCGACGACAGCCGTCGCCCGTCCGACATCGACAAGGTCACCGAGTACTTCCTCGTCGGCAGCTTCGTCAGCTGGCTCGTCGCCCTCGGCGCCCTGCTGCTCGCCTCCTGAGGGCCACGGCCAGCGCCACCGACAGCAGGGCCACGAGCCCCAGGTCCGCGACCGCACCCTGCTCCCAGGGGCCACCGTCGGTCTGGACCGACCCCGGCGTCTCGGGTGGGTCAGCCGGGTTCGTCGGAGTCCCCGGGTTCGTCGGGTTCGTCGGGGCACCCGAGCAGGCGTCCGCGGCTCCCCCTTCGGTCAGGTGCAGCCGCAGCGGCACGGCCACCGATCGCCGCTCGCTGACCCGGCGCGAGGTGCTCGGCAGCGCCACGGACACCGACACGCGGACCCGCTCCCCCGGATCGAGGGTCTGACGCACCACGACGACGCAGCGCCTCGCGGAGTCGCTCGTCAGCCCGGTCCCGCCGACCCGCACCCGGAAGTCGTCGAGCGGCGACACTCCCTCCGGCATCGTCGAGCGCATCGGCCCGGTCGCGACCGTCAAGGTCGTCGACCGACCCGAGGAGTTGCGCAGCCACAGGTCGGAGCGGGTCGCCCCGCCCGGGACGATGCGCACGTCCTCGTCGAGGAGCGGCGTGCTCAGCGCGCTGCTCCAGGACCGGCCGTCTCGAGAGAGCTCGATGCCGGGCCCGTCCGCGACGGCGGACGGCGCGAGGAGCACGAGGCCGACCGTCGCGAGCAGCAGCTCAGTCCGCATCGACACCCATCTCCTCGGTCGACTGGCGGCGCCGGTCGCGAACCGCGCCCGCGACGTTCCACGCCGCGTAGCCGAAGAGCAGGGCGGCCAGCCCCTTGCCGAGCTCCGCCTTGCGCTGCGCGCCGATGCTCGAGGCGACGTGGCCGACCCACGGCACGTCGTAGCGCACGACGCCGCGCAGCTGCTGGATCCCGACCCGGGTCTCGTCGGGGGCGGAGTTGGCATCGCCCTGGGTCGTGTAGCGGGGCGCGCCGTCGGTGCCGTGCGACACCTTGACGACGCGGTGCGTCACGAGCGTCGGGTCGTCCGGGTAGGGCATGAAGGTGATGACCGAGCCGACCCCGATGCGCTCCTGTGCCTCGTCCGCGCCCTCGACCGGCTCGACGAAGACCTGCGTGCCGGGGGCGTAGGTCGGGTCCATCGACCCGGTGAGGATCGTCAGCGGCACGTAGCCACGCACCTTCGGGTAGGCGACCGTGACGACGAGGACGAGCAGGAGCACGACGAGGACCCCGGCGAGCAGCCAGGTCGTGAGACGACGAAGGGTGGTGGTCATGGCAGGTTGGTCGGTCCGGCGTCGGGGTTCGGCAGCGGGCTGTCGCACGTCCACCGGTCGGTGAGCAGCGACCAGTCGTTGCGCGCCCGGGCGATCCAGGCGGACTCGACGTAGCGGGTCCGGTCCCCGGCGAAGGGGTAGCCCCGCAGCTTGAACTCGCGGACCTCGTCACGCTGGTCGCTGATGTCCCTGCTGTTGATCCCGGCGAGGCTGCGCTCGTTGCCGGAGGCGATGGACTTCCAGACCTCCCATGCGCCCGTCCGCGACCGGCGCATGATGTCCCACCCCCCGGCCATGGCGGGTGTGGCCGTCGCCGTGCTCGTCACCGGGTCGGGCCACCCCCAGAAGAACCCGCCGTAGTAGCCGACCGAGGACGGGGTCCCGTTGGACAGGGTGCGCTGGCAGACATCCGAGCTCGGCGTGGCCGGGGGCGGCATCGCGATGCGGTACCTGCTGACGACGGTGCGGTCGGGCGAGCTCCACGTCGCCGGCGCCTCCGAGCGCTGGCCGACGACCGTCGTGATGTCGAGGGCGCGCCCGGCGTGGTTGAGCAGCGCCGTGCGCTGGCCGGCCGTCGTGCTCGGGTAGTCGAGAGTCACCACCGGGCACAGGGTCCGGCTCTGCCCCGGCGACATCGTGGCTCCCGCGACCTTCGACTGGCTGCGCGTGTAGGTCGTGCCGTCGACGACCTGGCCGGCGGCCCGCGCCGACCAGTAGCTGCCCTGACCTCCGGCGCTGCACGTGCCGGTGCCGTGGGTGTAGGCCAGCGCGGCCACGGAGACGACGGAGTTGGTGTCACCAGCGACGACCTTCGCCAGCTTCGTGCTCTTGACGTTGGCCCACGACGAGTGCCGCGCGGACTGGTTGGTCAGGGTGATCTGCGGCGAGTTCGCCCAGCGGCCGTTGGGCCACGGCATCGCGGCAGAGTCAGGGACATTGGTCGCCGTCATGCCGAAGCCGTCCGAGCTCGCTCCCTTCGCCGTGGTCGACGCCGTCTCCCGCCACCTGGCCCGGCTGTCACCGGAGGGGGCGAGGGTCACGACGAGGGCAACCGTCACCGCCGCACCGGCGAGCGCCGTCGTGCGCCCTCGGGTGAGTGCCATCGTCGCCCTCCTCACGACTGGGTGAAGGTGTAGGTGTAGGCGCCGTCGTAGAGGCGCTGTCCGGTGAGTGCGGTCCCCCAGTCACCGGTGGGGCCGCTCGGCGGCGTGGTGATCACCGTGCGGACGGTGTACTCGCCGAGTCCGGCGCCCGTCGAGCGGGAGACGGGGAAGCTGCCCGTCTCGCCCGTGACCGCGCTGCCCGTCGGCGGGGTGATCGTCGTCGTGGCGGTCGCCGTGCCGCTGAAGGCCGAGAGGGCCGACGACGTCAGGGGCCGCACCCGCACGTCGAGCGTGCCGGCGAGGTTGGTCCCCCGGGCCGCGACCGTCGCCCGGTCGACGACGACGACGCGGTCGCCGGGGATGAGCGCCTCCTGGGCCACGGTGTCGGTGATGACCCGGCACTCCGTGTACCCCGGGGCTGCGGTGCACGACGACGAGGACGCGTAGGTCCGCGAGCCCGCCGGCTGCCGCGAGTGCAGCTCGACCCGCTGCGCACCCGGCGTCACCGACACCCCGCCGGCCGTGATCGCCCCGGGCTCGCGCTCCACGCGATGGACCCAGCTCGCCCCGGTCCCGCCCGCCCCGGTGAGGACGAGCAGACCCAGGGCGCAAGCCACTCCGGCGCGCGCGAGGCGGCCGGTGGGGGTCACGGGTTCGGCGTCTGGACCAGCGCGATCTCCATCGAGCTGAGGTCGAGGGAGGTGTCCTCACCGCCGTCGGGGTCGGTCACCGTGCCCTCGCCGTAGGGCATCTCGACGCGCACGATCGCGTCGAAGCTCGTGCCGTTGTCGGCCGGGGTGAGCGTCTGGGTCGGTGCCCCGTCCAGCGTCGACTCGGTCGTGACGAAGTCGGCGAGGTCGCCGGTGGCCGTCGACAGGTCGCTCGACAGCTCCGCCTCGAGGTTGTCACCGACGAGGTCGGGGGTGATCGTCGCGCGGTACTCGATGACGTCGCCGGGGACGATGCGGAAGCTGGCGGCGTCGAGCTCGGTGTCGTCGGAGGTGTCGTCAGGCGTCCCCTTCGTGTCGAACCACGTCCCGGGGGTCACCTCCATGTCGAGGTGGCCGGCGGTGACGGTCCCACCGTCGACCGTCTCCGACTCCTTCCACTGGGCGAAGGTGCCCCCGGCGGCGCCGAGGAGGAGGACGCCCGCGGCGACGGCGGCGACGGACGTGGTGAGGCGTGACATGGGCATGCTGGATCCCCTAACAGGCATGGGTGAGGTGGGTGTGTGGGAGGACGTCACCCGCACCAGATCCCTTGTCCTGCAGACCCCTACGGGTTGCTGCTGTCCCTGCCGTCGACCGTAGCAACGGCCGATCGATCCTGCAGGACGAGCGGGCGTCCGGGGAGGGATGACGCCCTCCGTATGCTGGCGACGTGCCCATCCTCAGCGAGACCCACGACGCCGTCACCGTCATCACCATCGACCGCACGCACCGGCGCAATGCGCTCGACCTGACCGCCCTCGAGGAGCTGCACGCCGCCGTCGTCGCCGCGGTCGACGCCGGGGCCCGTGCCCTCGTCCTCACCGGCGCCGAGGGGCACTTCTGCGCCGGCGCCGACCTCACCGAGCTCGAGGACGTCTCCTTCACCGAGCGTCTCGCCGAGGTCCTGCAGCACCTCGCCGCCGTGCCGATCACGACGATCGCCGCGATCTCCGGCTCGTGCATGGGCCTGGGCATGCAGCTCGCCGTCGCCTGCGACCTGCGCGTGGTCGGCGAGCGCGCCCGCTTCGCGGTGCCGGTGGCCAAGCTCGGCCTCATGGTCGACAGGTGGACGCTCGACCGGGTCGCCCGATTCTGGGGCGAGGGCGCCGCCCGCCACATGGTGCTCACGGCGGCCGTGCTCGACGGCGAGGACGCCTGGCGACTCGGCTTCGCCCAGCGGTGGGGCGACCTCGACGCGGCCCTCGACCTCGCTCGTACCGCCGTACCGCTCGCGCCCCTCTCGCAGGCCGGGTCCAAGCTCGGGATGAACGCCACCCCCGGGGCCGACCCCGCCTATGCCGAGGCCTTCGCCCGAGCCTGGGCGAGCGAGGACCTCGCCGAGGGTCAGCGCGCCTTCGGCGAGCGCCGCTCCCCGCAGTTCGTGGGGCGCTGATGACCTCCGCCGACGCCAGCGTGCGCACCGCCGCTGCCGACGACGCGACCGCCGTCGGCCGGGTGCAGGCCCTCGTGTGGCAGGAGGCCTACGACGGCATCGTCCCGCCCGAGGTCCACGCCGCCTTCGACCCGCGGGCCTTCGAGGCCGCCTGGCGCGACTCCCTTCGCACTCCTCCCGCGGGGGTGCACCGACTGCTCGTCTCGTGCGCCGGCGACGAGGTCGTCGGCTTCGCCGCGATCGGACCGAGCCAGGACCCCGACGCGGGGCAGACCACGGGCGAGATCACCGCGCTCGGCGTGCACCCCGGCCACCGGCGCCAGGGGCACGGCTCGCGTCTGGTCAATGCCGCCGTCGACATCCTGCGCGAGGCCGGCGCCGAGCACGTCGCGGTCTGGTGCCTCGTCGAGCACGAGCCCCTGCGCTCCTTCCTCACCGGCGCCGGGCTGGCGCCCGACGGCGCCTACCGCGACCGGGTCGTCTCCCCCGACGGTGCGACCGCACGCGAGGTGCGGCTGACCGCGGCGGTGACCCACCCCCCTTCGACCCCATGAGCATCGCCGAGCGCGAGGTCGCCGAGGCCCGCAAGCAGGGCCTGTCGATCGGGATCGCGAGCGGCACCTACGGCATCAGCTTCGGCGCGCTGTCCATCGCCGCCGGGCTCGACCTGTGGCAGACGATGGCGATGTCCCTGCTGCTCTTCACCGGGGGCTCGCAGTTCGCCCTCGTCGGCATCATCGGCTCCGGCGGCAATCCCGTCACCGCCGTCGCGACGTCCACCCTGCTCGGCATCCGCAACGGGCTCTACGGCCTGCAGCTCGCCCGCATCCTGCGCCTCACCGGATGGCGCCGGGCCGCGGCCGCGCACCTGACGATCGACGAGTCGACCGCCATCTCGCTCGCCCAGAGCACACCGGAAGGACGCCGGGCCGGCTTCTGGGCCGGCGGGATCGGGGTCTTCGCCTTCTGGAACCTCTCGACGCTCCTCGGCGCGGTGCTCGGCAATGCCCTGGGCGACCCGCGGGTGTGGGGCCTCGATGCGGCGGCCGCCCCGGCCTTCGTCGCGCTCATCTGGCCCCGGCTGAAGGACCGCACCGGCAGGGTCACCGCACTGCTGGCGGCGGCGATCGCTCTCGTCACCCTCGTCCCCACCCCCGCCGGTGTGCCGGTGCTGCTCGCCGCGATCGCAGCCGTCGTCGTCGGGCTGCTCGGCGGCACGCCGAGCGGCGCGCACGACATCGAGCAGCCCGAGGGAGACCTGCTGTGAGTGCCACCGCCCTGTGGATCACCGTGCTCGCCGCGTGCGCGCTCGGCTTCGCCGCGAAGTACGCCGGCTACCTCGCGCCCGAGTCGCTCGTCGACGGGCCACGCCGCTCCCGCGTCATCGGGCTGCTGCCGGTCGCGCTGCTCGCCGGCCTCCTCGTGACCCAGACCGTCGGCGGTGGCGACGGGATCGTGCTCGACGCCCGGCTGGCTGCCGTCGCCCTGGCCGTCGTCCTCATGTGGCTTCGGGCCAACTTCGTCGTCGTGATCTTCGGCGCTGCCGCCCTCGCGGCCGTGCTGCGCACCCTGGGCTGGGCCGCCTGAGGCGACCTCGAGGTCAGAGCCCGAGCACGTGCTCCAGACCGACGGTGACGCCGGGATGCTTGGCGACCTCGCGCACGCCGGCGAGGACACCGGGCATGAAGGAGACCCGGTCGAAGGAGTCGTGCCGGATCGTCAGCATCTCGCCCTCGTTGCCGAGGAGGACCTCCTGGTGGGCGACGAGGCCACGCAGCCGCACGGCGTGCACCGGGATCCCCTCGACGCTCGCACCGCGCGCTCCGTCCGGGTCGTCGGTCGTCGCGTCGGGCACGGCACCGAGCCCCGCCTCCTCGCGGGCGGACGCGATGAGCTCGGCGGTCCGGGTGGCGGTGCCGCTGGGGGCGTCGACCTTGCGCGGGTGGTGCAGCTCGACGACCTCGACCGACTCGTAGAAGCGGGCGGCCTGCTTGGCGAACTGCATCATGAGCACGGCGCCGATGGCGAAGTTCGGCGCGATGAGCACGCCCACTCCCCCCTTCGCCTCGACCTCGGCGCGCAGCCGGGCCGCGCGCTCGTCGGTCCACCCCGACGTGCCGACGACGACGTGGACGCCGCGCTCGACGCAGTGGCGCACATTCGACTCGCTCGCCGCCAGGACGGTGAAGTCGACGACGACCTCGGCGCCACCGAGGTCACCCAGCTCGTCACCCTCGTCGAAGCGCCCGACGAGCTCGAGGTCGTCGGCCCCCTCGACCGCCTCGCACGCCGTCGCACCCATGCGCCCCTTGGCGCCGATCACTGCCACCTTCGTCGTCATGGGGCCAGCCTACGAAGCCCCTTCCGGTGAGGCACCACCGGCGCGTCGTTCACCTTCCGTTCACTTTGCTGCTAAAGTCGTAGGTGAACAGAACGTGAACAGGAGGTGTCCGAGATGACCGTTTCGCCGATGAAGACCGCGCGTCCCGCGCCCAAGCTGACCTGCACCTGGGTCCCCGTGCGCGGCGCGGACGGCCGGACCCGCATGGAGATGCGCTGGATCGACGAGTACCGTCGCAGCGCCCGCCGCGCGGCCTGACCGCCCGCCCCTGCACCACGAAGCCCCCAGCACCGCACGGTGCCGGGGGCTTCGTCATGGGGTCACGGACCCGAGGTGAGCGTCAGCGGGGGAAGCCGAGCACCCGGGGAGCCCGAGCGCCCAGCACACGAGCGTCGCCCGAGTCGGGGACGAGGATCGCGGCGCTCAGGGCGAAGTCGCGGCCGTAGACATTGGTCTCGTCCTGCTGCGGGAAGACCTTCTTGTCCGTCGCATCCAGCCTCCACTGGAAGTCGGCCTCGAGGTACCCGCGGTTCTCCCACTCCTGATCCGTGAGCACGAGCAGGCCCTCCTTGACGCGCACGGCCCGAACCGATCCCCCGGGTGCGGTGCGATCCTCGGCACCACCCCACGGATCGGACGAGTTGGCGAAGCGGCTCACGCCCCGGCTCGTCGTGTTCATCTCGGCGCGGTGGTCAGCCAGCTCCTTCGTCACCTGCAGCCCAGGGGCCTCCCCCTCCTCAACCCAGGTCGCCAGGAGGTCGTCGACCTCCTCGGCGCGCTCGAGGTCGTCGCGCTCGGCGCGGCCCTGCGCGGGCGGCAGCGGCGTCGGCGCGCCCTCGTCCACCCAGACCGACGAGTAGCCGCGCCACGGCTCCGTGACGTGGTCTCTGGTCTGGAGGGACAGCCCGACCCCCTTCGACTCGGGGTCGGGGGAGCTCGTGTAGGAGACGACGAACCACTGCGGGTAGGCCGACTGCGGCGCGGCGAAGGTCTCCTCGACCTCGTGGGTGAAGGTCACCGCCTTGGTCGTGGGCCGGTCGACGGCATTGGTCTTGGCCTCGACCAGGTCCTTGGCGAGGACGGGCCCCGTATCCGCGGCCCTCCACCGGCTGCCGTCACCCGTGTGCGAGGCCTTGATCGCCGCGTTGTTGCGCACGTCGTAGTCGTCGAGCACCGACTGCGCGTCCGCGGCCTCGAGCCGGGACGACCCCGGGCGCCTCGCCGTGGTGACCTGCTGCGGGATCGAGCACCCGGCGGCGAGCACGGCGATCACGCCGACGGCGGCGACGCGGGTCGCTCC
>NZ_JBNFOF010000137.1:0-8587 GCF_057364645.1 Janibacter sp. CFPM2_SD2 | reverse complement strand
TGCCTGGGCGCGGCAGGTGCTGCGCGAGGCCGACACGATGCGCTCGGGCCTGGCCTCGCTGCGGGGAGCCCGGCGGGGCGAGGTGAGCGTCGCGGCCAGCCTGACGATCGCCGAGCACATCCTGCCGCGCTGGCTCGGTGAGCTGCGCGACCGCCTCGAGGTCCACCCCCAGCTGCACGTCGTCAACAGCGACCGGGTCGCCGACATGGTCCGTAGCCGGCTCGTGGACATCGGCTTCGTCGAGACGACGATGACGACCCCTGGCCTCGAGCACCGCGTCGTCGGCGCCGACCGACTCGTCGTCGTCGTGCCACCCGACCACCCCTGGGCGCGACGCCGTTCGCCGCTGAGCGCACCAGCACTCGGCGCTGCCGAGTGGGTGCTGCGCGAGGAGGGTAGCGGGACGCGCAGCACCTTCGAGCGGGCGCTCGGGCAGCGGCCGACCTGGCCCTGCAGGCAGGCTCGACCGCTGCGCTGCTCGGCGCGGTCCGCGCCGGTCTCGGGCCGGGCGGTGGTCTCGCAGCGGGCGGTCGACGCCGAGGTGGACGCCGGGGGGCTCGTCGTCGTGCCGACCACCCTCGACCTGGAGCGACCGCTGACAGCGGTGTGGCGCAAGGGCGCTCGCCTCAGCCCGGCGACCTCGGCGCTGCTGGCGGTGGCCTCGGGAGGATGACCGCAGCGTCGCCCCCTTCGTCAGGTGACGTCAGCCGCGTCGAGCCCGCTCGCCGAAGGCGTCCAGCGCGCTGGTCACCTCAGGTGCGACCCACGCGACGTAGCGCTGCCTGCCGCTTGCACGACTGACGATGTCGTGGTCGCGCAGCCGGGCGATCACGGCATCGGCTGCTGGCTGCGAGAGGCCGATCTCGGTCTGGATCGTCGCGGAGGTGATGACGGGCTGCCGCAGCAGCAGGGTGAGCACCCGCCAGATCGCGGCCGTGCGCCGCGCGGTGATCCTCGCCGTCCACGTCTCGTGGATCTCGACGAGGTCGTGCGCGAGCTGCCGGCCATTGCCGATCGCGGCGAAGGCGGCGTCGGCGAACCGGGTGACGATCGGGGCTGCGTCACCCTCGCGATAGGCCGTGAGGGCGTCGACGTAGCTGCGGGTGTCGCCGAGGAGACCGGCGGAGACGGGGACGGTGGCGCGGGTCGTCGCGCCGGAGTGCTGGAGCATGGCGTGCACGAGGGCTCGCCCCACGCGTCCGTTGCCGTCGACGAAGGGATGGATCGTCTCGAACTGCGCGTGCGCGATCGCGCACTGCACGACGAGGGGCACGTCGGTGCGCCCGATGAAGGCGCACAGGTCGTCGATGGCCGCGGGGACCCGGTCGTGGTGCGGGGCGACGAAGCTCGCCCCGTGCGGTGAGACCGACGAGCCGCCGACCCAGACCTGCTGGTCGCGGAAGGCACCCGGGTCCGCAGTCGGCGTGCCGTGCATGAGGGCCGCGTGCACGGCGAGGATCGAGGCGGGCGAGATCTCCTCGGCGAGCTCGACGGCGCGCCGCATCGCCTCGACATTGGCGGCGACCAGCTGGGCATTGCTGCCGGGGCGGGCCAGGTCGAGCTCCGCCATGGCGAGCGCCCGCGCCCCGGCAGTGACGTCCTCGATCTGGGAGGAGGAGGCCGACTCGGTGCGCAGCAGGACCGAGGCGAGCGGGGCCAGCTCGGCGCCCGGCAGCAGGGTCGACAGCTCGGCGTCGAAGCGTGAGATCTCGGCCCGCGCGTCGTCGGCAGCTGCAGCAGCGTCTGCCGTGATCGTGGGAACGAGCGTCGCGATGCGTCGCGGGATGGCGGCCTCGTACCTCGACGTGATCCGGGCGCGCTGGCTGCGGGAGAGGACCTGCCGAGGATCGCGATCCCACGGCAGGGTCTCCCAGGTGATCGAGGTGTCGCCTGCACGAGCCATGGGACGATTTTACATAGGGTAAGTGTTCTTCACCTATGTTAGGTGCACGTGGCGGGCCGTCAGGTCCCAATCATCGCGGGCCCGCCGGAGTACTGTGCCCCCAGGGGATCGAAGGGGGACGCGATGTCGCGTTGGCAGTGGGCCGTGGTGGCCGTGGTCATGTCCGTCGTGCTGGTGGGGGCAGGGGCCTATGTGCTCGTCGGGCCGCGGGAGCAGGTGCCGGTGCCGACGGCGCAGGCGACGCCCGAGGAGGTGGCTCGCGCGTGGATCGACGCCGCCAACGCCCGCGACCTGGGCACGATGCGGGCGATCGCGTCGGAGGACCGGGCGGATCACTTCGTGCCGTCCTACGTCGACCTGCTGACCCAGCAGGACCTCGTCGTCACCGACGACAGCATCGGCAGGGCGCGGGACTACTGGCTGGCCGGCACGAGGCTGAAGGGCTGGCAGCAGGTCCAGTACGTGCCGGTGCAGTTCCGGGTGCTCCAGTCCGACGGGTCCTTCTCCCCGACGAGTCGCACGACCTGGGGCTACGTCTTCGCGCGCAACGGCGACGACGAGCGGTGGCGCCTCGTCGACCAGGGCGTCGGCTGAGCCGCGACACCTTCCGCGACCACCGGTCGACGTGGCAGACTCCACCTAGACAACAAATTGACCATTGGAGTCGTCGACCATGCCTCACTCGTACCCGCACCTGCTCGAGCCGATCACCGTCGGGCGGACCACCCTGCGCAACCGCGTCCTCATGGGCTCGATGCACGTCGGCCTCGAGGAGCAGCCCGACGGCTTCGAACGGATGGCCGCCTTCTACGCCGAGCGGGCGAAGGGGGGAGCCGGCCTCATCGTCACCGGCGGCATCGCGCCCAACGACGAGGGCGCCCCGCTGCCCGGGGGCAAGACGCTGACGAGCGAGACCGACGTCGCCGACCACCGCCTCATCACCGACGCGGTCCACGCCGAGGGCGGCAAGATCGCGATGCAGATCCTGCACACGGGCCGCTACGCCTACCACCCGCAGATGGTCGCGCCGTCACCGATCCAGGCGCCGATCAGCCGCTTCGTCCCGCGGGAGATGACCGAGGACGACATCCAGCGCACGATCGAGGACTACGCGCGTTGCGCCCGCCTGGCCCAGCAGGCCGGCTATGACGGCGTTGAGATCATGGGCTCCGAGGGCTACCTCATCAACCAGTTCATCGTCACGCGGACCAACCAGCGCACCGATGGCTGGGGCGGCTCCTCCGCCAACCGCATGCGCTTCCCGCTCGAGATCATCCGCCGCGTGCGCGCCGCCGTCGGCGACGACTTCGTCCTCGTCTACCGCCTGTCGATGCTCGACCTCGTGCCCGACGGCTCCACCCACGACGAGGTCGTCCGGCTCGCCCGAGAGGTCGAGGCCGCCGGCGCCGACATCATCAACACCGGCATCGGGTGGCACGAGGCCCGCGTCCCCACGATCGCCACCCAGGTCCCGCGCGCCGCATGGGCCGGCGTGACGAAGCACCTCATGGGCGCCGTCACCGTCCCGCTCGTCGCGACCAACCGGATCAACACCCCCGAGGTCGCCGAGCAGCTCCTCGCCGACGGCTTCGCCGACATGGTCTCGATGGCCCGGCCCTTCCTCGCCGACCCCGAGCTGGTCAACAAGGCCGCCGCCGGTGCCCCCGAGACGATCAACACCTGCATCGGCTGCAACCAGGCCTGCCTCGACCACACCTTCGCCGGCAAGATCACCTCCTGCCTCGTCAACCCCCGCGCCTGCCACGAGACCGAGCTGATCATCGGCCCGACCCGGCTGGCGAAGCGGATTGCCGTCGTCGGTGCCGGGCCGGCCGGCCTGGCCTTCGCCACGACCGCCGCCGAGCGCGGCCACCACGTCACGCTCTTCGACGCGGCCGACGACATCGGCGGTCAGCTCGACGTCGCGCGGCGCGTCCCCGGCAAGGAGGAGTTCGACGAGACCCTGCGCTACTTCCGGCACAAGCTCACCGACACCGGCGTCGACGTCAAGCTCGGCGCCCGTGTCGAGGCCGACGATCTCGAGGGCTACGACGAGGTGGCGATCGCCACCGGCGTCACCCCGCGTGTGCCCGAGCTGCCGGGCGTCGACCACGACAAGGTCGTCGGCTACCTCGACGTGCTGCGCGGCGGCGCCCCGGTGGGGGAGCGCGTCGCGATCCTCGGCGCGGGCGGCATCGGCTTCGACGTCGCGGCCTTCGTCACCGACCCCGGCGACGACGCGAGCCTCGACATCGCGGCCTTCCAGCAGACCTGGGGCATCGACGAGGCCGAGACCACGCCGGGTGGGCTGACCTCCCCTTCGCACCGGTCGGCAGTGCGCGAGGTGACCCTCCTGCAGCGCAAGACCTCCAAGGTCGGTGCCGGCCTGGGCATGACGACGGGCTGGATCCACCGCACCGAGCTCAAGGCCCGCGGGGTGACCATGGTCCCGGGCGTCACCTACGAGCGGATCGACGACGACGGTCTGCACGTGACCGTGGACGGGGCACCGCAGGTCCTCGACGTCGACACGATCGTCCTGTGCACCGGGCAGGAGCCCAACCGCACCCTCCACGACGAGCTGCAGGCGAAGGGGGTCACCGTGCACCTCATCGGTGGTGCCGACGTCGCCGCCGAGCTCGACGCCAAACGAGCGATCGACCAGGGCACCCGCGTCGCCGCCGCGGTCTGATGACATGACCGCACCACCGCTGCGCTACGTCGCCATCGGCGACAGCCTGTCCGAGGGCATCGGCGACGAGCCGTGGCCCAACGGCACCCCGCGCGGCTGGACCGACCGGCTCGCCGAGCTGCTCGGCGCCCACCACGCGAGGTCGACTACGCCAACCTCGCCGTGCGTGGGCTGCGCGCCCACGAGGTGCTCGCGACCCAGGTCGAGCCCGCGCTGGCGATGGCCCCGGACGTCGTGACACTCACCGCGGGGATGAACGACCTGCTGCGCCCAGCCACCGCGATCTATCAGAAGTGGCTCGAACGCAACAAGGGAAGCGAAGTCATCACCGGCGTCCTGGCCGCCGATCGCCGCAAGGCTCTCGTGGACTACTTCCGTGAAGAGGGCACGATCATGATCGCCACCGAGGCAGCTTCGGAGGGCATCAATCTGCAGTTCTGCTCCATGGTCGTGAACTACGACCTGCCCTGGAACCCGCAGCGCGTCGAGCAGCGCATCGGCCGCGCCCACCGCTTCGGCCAGCAGCACAACGTCGTGGTCGTGAACTTCTCCAACAAGGGCAACCTCGCCGAGCAACGCATCCTCGAGCTGCTGGAGGACAAGTTCCACCTCTTCAAGGGCGTCTTCGGTGCCAGCGACGAGGTGCTCGGCTCCATCGAGGACGGCCTCGACTTCGAGAAGACGATCAGCGACATCCTGAATCGCTGCAAGACCGCGGGCGACATCGAGGTCGCGTTCAACCAGCTGGAAAAGCAGTTCGAGGGCGAGATCTCGAAGGAGATGGCCAGCGCCAAAGCCAAGGTCTTCGACAACCTCGACCCCAACGTCCAGGACCGCCTCAAGTCGTACGACGCCCAGTCCGGCGAGGTGCTCAACCGCTTCGAGCAGCTCCTCCTCCGGAGTCAGTCCACGTTCCCTGCGCTACTACGAGGAGCAGGGCCTCATCCGCTCCGAGCGCACCCCGGGCGGCCGGCGCGACTTCGACCCCAGCAGAGTGGAGCGGGTCATCATGATCCAGCACCTCTTCGCCGCCGGCCTGTGCAGCGTCACCATCGTCGAGCTCCTCCCGTGCCTCGAAGCACCCGAGCACGAGCGGATCGAGGTCATGGGCCAGCTCCTGGACGAGGCCGTCACCCGGCTCGAGACCAAGCGCCGCGACGTCGAGCGCGAGCTCGCCGTGCTCGACGCGCTGCGCTGGGACACCGCCACTGCGCAGAGCAGCCGCGCGTCCTCGTAGGCGTAGTAGCCCAGGGTGCGCGTCGAGACGTACCGGCACATCGGGTCGAAGTGAGGTCTTGCCACTGGCTGCAGGGCGCGAGGCGGTTCCGGCCATGGGTCGATCGGACGGCGTGCTCGCCGCCTACACTGCCACCGAGAGGTGATGACGCGGATGGACGGACTGACGAGCGAGGCCCACGACACGATCGAGGCACTCATCGCCCCCGAGGAGCCGGCCCCCGGGTCGCTCGCGTCGGAGAAGCGTCTCACGGAGCGCACCTCGGTGCGGTCGGCCTACGCCCGCCACCACCGGGCCGTGATCTCGCCCGTGGAGGATGCGTGGTTCGGGACCCCCGGCTCGACGCCGTCGAGGCCTGCCGGATGACCACGCGTCACGATCTCGACGACCTCATGGCGGCGGTCCGCCAGAGCCGGGTGCGGGTGACCCCACGCACCCGGGCGCTCGCGCTCGTCCTGCACGGCGGCCGCTCGGTGACCGAGCAGCCCCGCCGTCACCGCGACGTCTCCTACCTGCGGATGCTCCCCTTCGCCCCCGCGCTGACGCGGGTCTCGCGCGGCGGCGTCGCTCCCGTGCTCGTGCACAACCGTCACGGCGGATGGATCGCGTCCTCGGGCACCGGGCTGGTGCAGACGCGCGAGATCGTGCGTCGTCTCTCGGACGAGCACGGCCTGCCGGTCGTCCTCCTCGGACACTCCAGCGGAGGGTGGGCGGCCCTGCACGGCGGCGGCCAGGACGAGGTGATCGGCAGCGTCGCCCTCGCCCCCTGGGTGGGTGAGCGCGACACCGTCGAGCACCTGCGGCACAAGGTCGTCCGCGTCATCCACGGCGAGGCCGACACCGTGTGCAGCCCGGAGCGTGCACGCGACTTCGTCGATCGGTTGCGCGAGCTCGGGGGCGATGCGCGCTTTCGCTCGATGAGTGGTGGGCACGCGCTGCTGGACCACCCGGGGCGGTGGCACCGGCTCGCCGCCGAGGCCGTGCTCGAGGTGGTGGAGCGACAGGCCTGAGTCTGCGCGCCACCGGTCGATCTGCTGGGTGGGGCAAGCGGTCCTGGAGAGGGCTCCGGTGCTGCTGCGGCTGGCGCAGCAGCGGGGCTGCCGATCCGGCGGCCGCCACCTGTGCCACCTCATGGATGCTCGCGCCCGGTGCGCTCGCAGTGGGGGGCATGGGACGCTGCGGCCATGGACCTCAGGCTGCTCGAGTACTTCGTCGCCGTCGTCGACCACGGCGGGGTGACCCCGGCGGCGGAGGCCCTCTACATCTCCCAGCCCTCCCTCTCGCAGGCCGTGCGCGTGCTCGAGCGCGAGCTCGGGACCGCGCTCTTCGACCGGACCAGCGCAGGGCTGGTCCTGACCCGTGCTGGTCACGACCTCGTCGGCCCCGCACGCTCGGCGCTTGCCGAGGCCGAGGGCGCCCGCCGCACCGTCGCGGAGGTCCGCGCACTGGAGCGGGGCAGGCTCACCGTCGCCTCCGTGGCGGGCCTGACGATCACCCCGGTCGCCGAGCTCGTCGCGCAGCTGCGCGCGCGTCACCCCGGGGTCGTCGTCTCGGTCGAGGACCCGGGGGGCCCCGTGGGTGTCGTGGCGTCCGTGCGCGAGGGCAGGGCCGAGGTCGGCGTCACGCCACTGACGTCGCTGCCGCGCGCCGTCGACGGCCTCGTCGTGGAGCAGCTGTGGAGCGACCGGATCGTCCTCGCAGGGGTCCCCGAGCTCGTCGCCGACCTGCCCGACCCCCTCCCTCTCGAGCGCGTGCGTGAGCTGCCGATGATCGTCGAGGTCGACGACCGGTCGGTGCCGGTGCTCGACGACCCCGAGCTCGACCGGGCGGTCGACCGGGTCGTCGTCCGCTGCGCCCTGCGTGCGACCGTGTGGGACCTCGTCGGCCGCGGTGCCGGGGTGACCCTCGTGCCGGCTCGTCTCGCCGAGCGCATCCTGCGTCGCGCCGAGCTGCGCCGGCTCGAGCCCGACGTGACCCGCACCGCCGGGATCGTCCACCGGCGCGGTCAGCTCTCGCCGGCTGCCGCCGCCTTCGTCGAGGTCGCCAGGTCCGGGGTGGGCTGAGCCATCTCCCGGGCCAGGTCGAGGAAGGCCGATGCCGCGGGGGAGAGGTGGCCCGGGTCGAAGACCAGACCGAAGGCCCGCAGCAGGGGTGGGTCGAGCGCGCGCACGACGGCGCCGCGCGAGCGCGCGAGCCGGTGAGGCTGCGCTCGATGAAGCCGCCCCCGACCCCGGCGAGGATGAAGGACATGCGCGCCTCGCGGTTGCCCACGATGACGGCCGGGGTCGGCCGCACGCCGTGGGTCGCCAGCTGGCGAGCCAGCTCGGCGACGTGCCGGTCGCCGGAGGGGACGACGACGAAGGAGTCCTCGGGGATCTCGTCCCACGCGATCGGGTCGTGAGGGGGAGCATCTGCCCCGGGCGGCAGCGCGATCCAGTACTCCTGCTGCCCGAGCTCCACGGACTCGAGGGCCTGCTGGTCGGAGGTGCGCGGCTGCGCGGCGTCGAAGGGCAGCTGGGTCAGCACGAGCTCGCAGCGACCGCTGCTGATGATGGACCTCGTGCGGCTCTCCTCGCCGAGGCGACCGAGGTGGACGACGACGCGCGGGTGACGGCGGCAGAAGCGCGCGACGAGGTCCGACAGGGTCCCGGTCGACAGGGAGGGGCAGGGTGGTGGAGTCTCGATGCGTCCCGACGAGCTCGCCCTCCTGCTGCTGCGCCGCGGCGGCCGCCGTCGCCACCGCGCGCACGGTGCG
>NZ_JBNFOF010000136.1:0-8610 GCF_057364645.1 Janibacter sp. CFPM2_SD2 | reverse complement strand
TCGCCAGGGCGACGGCACCGGCCAGGCCGAGGGCGCCCCAGGCGCACGGCCTGCCAGCGGTGCGAGCGCGCCGCGACCTCCCTCGCCGTCGCCGCGCGCGAGCCGGGGGGACCGAGGTCACCCAGCCGTGGAGGTCGACGTCGGCCTGGTGGACGACCATCGCCAGCCAGACGCTGGCCGCGACGAGGAACCACAGCCCGTGGAGGGACCCGCCGGAGTTGGCCGCGGAGACGAGGAAGAGCGACAGCAGCGGCAGGCCGGCGACCGATGGCGACATCGCGGTGGCGCTCGACATGTCGACGGCGAGCGCGACGACCACGACGACGGTGACGAGCATGACGACGATGCCCGGCGTCGCGGGGGCCGGTGCGGCATAGCGGGTGATCGTCTCGTGCGCGTCGGAGACGTGCGCGGCGAAGGTCGAGATGGTCTGCGGCGTCGGCACCACGCCGAACCACGTCGTCTCCCGCAGCTGGGTGACGAGCAGGTAGAAGCCGGCGACGAGCGCCTGGCCCAGGACGACGAGACCCGCCCGGGTGGTCAGCCCGCGCAGCAGCATGCCGCTGAGCACGACGAGGAGGATCCCTCCCATCGCCGGGCCCACCCACGGGTTGTCGTCGAAGAGCGAGCGCAGCGGGAGCGCGACGACGAGGGTACCGAGCGCGGCGAGCAGCCCGGCGACGGCGCGGAGGTCGTGTCTCATGCCCGCACCCCCAGGCCGACCGACAGCCGTGTCCACAGCTCCGGCAGCTGGGCTCCGGGGCGCACGACCTCGGCCCGCCACCCGCCGAGTGCGAGCCGGTGGGCTGTCTCGTCGGCAGGACCGGTGCCCGAGCGTCCGGTGAAGCCGCCGCGGTCCACGACTAGGGCCCGGCCGTGGCGCGAGCGGGAGGTGCACAGGTCGACGACCTCGTCGTCGAGCTGCCCCAGCACGCCGACGACGAGACCGCCCCCGTGGAGCATGAAGTCGTCGAGCGCCTCGACGAGCCCGTCCGGCGAGGTCGTCTCCGCCGGCCCGACCGCCGCCAGCTCGTCGAGCGCGTGGTCGAGGTCGACGAGCGGGACGACGGCGCCGGTCTCGTCGGACGCGAGGCACAGGTGCACCTCGAAGCGCTCGCCGAGCAGCACGGTGACGATCGAGGCGACGGCCGTGACCGACCACTCGAAGGACCCCCCGCCGCCCGTGCCGGCGTGCGAGCCCGCACGGTCGTCGAGCAGGACGAGCGCGCGGCGACGGGAGGGCTGCTCGTCCTGACGGACCATCGTCTCGCCGGTGCGGGCGGTCGAGCGCCAGTGGATGCGCCGCAGGTCGTCGCCGATGCGGTACTCGCGCACCCCGATGTCGTCCTCTCCCTGGAGGGCGACGCGCGAGGAGGTCGATGTCTCGCCGCCCCCGCCGGCCGGCACGCCGCGGACGGGAGTGAGCGGCAGGACGCGGGGCAGGACGACGAGCGAGGTCTGGCCCGGCACGGGGATCGAGCGGGTCGCCAGGCCGAAGGGGTCGGTGACGCGCACCGAGAGCGGACCGATCACGTGGTGCCCGCGCACGTGCGAGCGCACCCGGTAGGAGAGCTGTCGGCTCTCGCCGCTGTCGAGGCGCGGCACGAGCAGGTGCGGGCGGTCGCCGAGGGCATAGGCGAGGGTCTCCTCGCCGCGCAGCAGGGGCGTGCTCAGCCGTCCGGCGTTGTGCACCTGCACGGTCACGTCGGCGTGCCCGTCGGTCGGGATCCGCACGGGGGAGACCTGCCGCGAGACGTCGAGGTCGAGGTCGCGACGGGAGAGGAGCAGCGCGAGGGCCGGCAGGACGACGAGCAGCCCGCCGACCTTCGTCAGGTCGTGCAGGCCGAGGACGAGCCCGGTGAGGGCGACGAGCACACCGGCGGCGACGAAGAGCCGCCCACGGCCGGTCATCGCGATCGCCTCACCGGGTGGCCGGCACGCGCGTGCGCTGGACCAGCTCGCTGACGATGTCGGTGGCCTCTCGGCGGGCGAGCTGGGCCTCGCTGCTCAGCAGCAGCCGGTGGGCGAGGACGACCGGGGCGATCTGCTGGATGTCGTCGGGCAGGACGTGGTCACGACCCGCGAGAGCGGCATGGGCCCGGCCGGCCCGCAGCAGGTGCAGGGTCGCGCGCGGCGAGGCCCCCAGACGCACGAGCGAGCTGGTGCGCGTCGCCGTCGCGATGTCGACGACGTACTGCCGCACGGCGGCGGAGGCGTGGACGGTGCGCACGGCGGCGATGAGCCGGGCGATGCCGGCGGCGTCGGCGACGGGGTGCAGGTCCTCGAGCGGCGAGCGGGCGCTGTGGTGGTCGAGCATGGTGATCTCCGCAGCCGCCGTCGGGTAGCCCATCGACAGGCGGGCCATGAAGCGGTCGCGCTGCGCCTCGGGGAGGGGATAGGTGCCCTCCATCTCCACCGGGTTCTGCGTCGCCATGATGATGAAGGGCCGCGGCAGCTCGTAGGTCGTGCCGTCGACCGTCACCTGCGCCTCCTCCATGCACTCGAGGAGGGCGGACTGCGCCTTGGGCGACGCGCGGTTGATCTCGTCACCGATGACGACGTTGGCGAAGACCGCGCCGGGGCGGAACTCGAAGTCGTGCTGGTCCTGGTTGTAGATGCTCACGCCGGTGATGTCGCTCGGCAGCAGGTCGGGCGTGAACTGCACCCGGCGCACCGAGGCGTCGATGCTGCGCGCGAGGGCCTTGGCGAGCATCGTCTTGCCGGTGCCGGGGACGTCCTCGACGAGGATGTGCCCTTCCGCGAGGAGCACCGTGATCGCCGTGCGCACGACATCGGGCTTGCCCTCGATGACGCCGTTCATCGTCTCGGCGAGCGCGCGGCCGACGGAGACGACGTACTCGAGGTCGTCGCTCACCTGCACCGCGGGCGCACCTTCCCTGCTGAGGGTCACCACGACTCCGATCCGGGGGCCGACAGTGCGCCGCCCCACTTCGCTCCGATGTGCCCCCGACCCTACGTGGCGGTCGGGCCCCGGCCCCAGGAAACGGGGTCACAAGACGGAGCTGCCGTCGATCCCGGCACGCGAGGTCCCCCCTTCGTGGTGATGAACGGGCGAAATTGCCCCACTTTGCACCACCCCTGATTTATCAGGGAAAAGTCAGCAAAGAAGTCGGCGAAAAGTGCCGAACAGGGTGTGATCTGGAGCAAAGGTGGAGTAAAGTGGTGGAACAAGGAAGCGCAGGGAGCCCTCGGGTCGAGACGAAGGGGAGGTGGCCGCCGTGTTCCTCGGTACCCACACCCCCCGCCTCGACGACAAGGGCCGCCTCTTCCTGCCGGCGAAGTTCCGCGACAAGCTCGCCGGCGGTCTGGTCATGACCCGTGGCCAGGAGCGCTGCCTCTACGTCTTCCCCATGGACGAGTTCGTCAAGATCACCCAGCGCTTCCAGGAGGCCCCCACCTCGAGCAAGGCAGCTCGCGACTACATGCGCGTCTTCCTCTCCGGCGCGAGCGACGAGATCCCCGACAAGCAGGGCCGGGTCACCGTGCCGGCCGCGCTGCGCCAGTACGCCGGCCTCGACCGCGAGTGCACCGTCATCGGCACCGGCTCGCGGGTCGAGGTCTGGGACACCGCCGCGTGGGAGGACTACCTGGCCAGCACCGAGCAGGCCTTCGCCGACCAGTCCGAGGAGGTGATCCCCGGACTCATGTGAGCAGCTGCCGCCCGGCCTCCAGCCGTGACGGCGCCGACCCGACTTCCCCCGGGCCGGATCGTCCCGGATGGGGACCAGGCGGCAGCTGCCGGACAGCCCGGAGATCACCACCCACCACCACCAGCACGAAGGGAGCACCGTGGAGCACAACGACACCGGCACCGGCCGCGACGCGGCCTCCCGCCACGTGCCCGTCATGCTCGACGAGGTCCTCGACCTGCTCGCCCCGGCGCTCTCCACGGAGGGCGCGTCCACGTGGACGGCACGCTCGGCATGGGCGGGCACGCGCAGGCCGTGCTCGAGGCCGACCCGCAGGTGCGGCTCGTCGGCATCGACCGTGACCCCCAGGCGCTGCGCCTGGCAGGGGAGCGGCTGGCGCCCTTCGGCGAGCGGGTCACCCTCGTGCACGCGGTCAACGACGAGATCGGCGAGGTCCTCGACGACCTCGGCATCGAGACCGTCACCTCCGCCTTCTTCGACCTCGGCGTCTCCTCCCTGCAGCTCGACGAGACCGAGCGCGGCTTCGCCTACGCCCACGACGCGCCGCTCGACATGCGCATGGACCCGACGACCGGGATCACCGCGGCCGAGGTGCTCAACACCTACGACGCCCGTGACCTCGCGCGCGTGCTCTCCGAGTACGGCGAGGAGCGCTTCGCCCGCAAGATCGCCGGCGCGATCGTCCGCGAGCGGGAGGTGACCCCCTTCGACCGGTCCGGCCGGCTCGTCGAGTTGCTGCGCGCCACGATCCCGATGGCCTCGCAGCGCGGCGGCGGCCACCCGGCGAAGCGCACCTTCCAGGCGCTGCGCATCGAGGTCAACGCCGAGCTCGCCGGCTGGGCCCGGGCACTGCCCGTCGCGCTCGAGCGGATCGCCGTCGGCGGCCGCATCGCCGTCCTGTCCTTCCACTCTCTCGAGGACCGCATCACCAAGCGGGGCCTCGCCGCGGGGGGCGACCTCGACCGCCCCCCGCCGACCTGCCCGTCGAGCCGCCGGAGCACGCCCCCGAGCTGCGGCTGCTCACCCGTGGCGCCCTCACCCCGGGGGTCCGCGAGCTCGAGACCAACTCCCGATCCGCCTCGGTCCGCCTGCGCGGCGCCGAGCGCATCCGACCGCCCCGCCAGCAGAGAGGTACGTCCCGATGAGCCAGTCGTCCGTCGCCACGACCGTCGCCCGTCGTGCGCCCGCCCGCCGCACCCGAGCCTCCCTCGAGGTGGTCACCCCGGCCGACCGGGCCGGGTCCCCGTGGTTCCCCGCGGCCTGCGTCGCCCTGCTGCTCGCCGGCCTCGGCGCCGTCCTCGGTCTCAACACCGCGATGGCCCAGGACTCCTTCGAGGTCACCGCGCTCGAGGCCCGCTCCGCGTCGCTCGCCGACAAGGAGGACTCGCTGGCCCAGACGATCAACGACCGGGCCGCGCCGCAGCGCCTGGCGACGAAGGCCGACGAGCTCGGGATGGTCCCCGCGAGCAGCGCCGCCTTCATCGACCT
This sequence comes from Janibacter sp. CFPM2_SD2, assembly GCF_057364645.1. Lineage (NCBI taxonomy): Bacteria > Bacillati > Actinomycetota > Actinomycetes > Micrococcales > Intrasporangiaceae > Janibacter > Janibacter sp. CFPM2_SD2. Next base: position 3,451 of record NZ_JBNFOF010000136.1, on the reverse strand, counting down.
CGACCAGGGCAAGGTCCTCGGCGTGGCGTCGGTGGCGCAGAAGCCGGACGGATTTACCGTGGGAGCAGCGGCCACGGCGACCGCCGACGAGTCGACGAAGAGTGCCTCCGCCTCCCCGTCGAAGGCCACGAAGAAGAGCACCGCCAAGAGCACGAAGAAGAGCCAGAAGTCCACCCGCTCGAGCAACTGAGGAAGGGCCCCACGTGAGCCAGCGCCGACCACACCGCCCCCAGGGCACCGGTCGACCCTCCGGCTCGTCGCGGCCTGCGAAGAAGGCGGCACCAGCGAAGCGGGCAGCCGGCCCCGCCAAGAAGGCTGCTCCGGCTCGCAAGGCCGCTCCGGCCAAGAAGGCTGCGCCGGCGCGCCAAGACGGCACCCCCGCGCAAGGCTCCCGCCCGCAAGGCTCCGGCCCGTCGGCCGGCCGCGGCCCCCGCCGCTGCGGCCAACCCGCGCGGGCGGATGCGTGCACTCATGGTCGTCTCGCTCATCGTGCTCAGCCTCTTCGCCGCCCAGCTGCTGCGCATCCAGGGCTTCGACTCCGACGCGGTCGCCGCCGACGCCCTGCGCCAGCGCACCCAGACCGAGGCGATCCCCGCGCACCGCGGGACGATCTACGACGCCAACGACACCGTGCTCGCGCAGAGCCAGGAGCGGCGCACCGTCGTCGTCGACCAGACGGCCGTGCCGGCCTACGAGAAGGACGTCGACGGCACCCAGACCAAGGTCGGGACGGCAGGGGCCGCCAAGGACCTCGCCGAGCCGCTCGGCACGACCGCGGAGGACCTCGAGCCCAAGCTCACCGGCATGCAGCGCTACCGCGTGCTCGCCAAGAACATCTCGCCCCTGACCTGGCGCAAGATCAACGCCCTGGGCATCCCCGGCATCTACTCCGAGCGCTCGACCCAGCGCACCTACCCGCAGTCGACGACCGTCGCCTCGCTCGTCGGCTTCGTGCAGCCGCAGGACCAGACCGCCGGTGGTGGGCTGGAGCTGCAGCTCGACGACATCCTCAAGGGCACGCCCGGCCAGGCGACCTACGAGATCGCCCAGGACGGCTCGCGCCTGCCCAATGCCTCCGACGACGTCAGCTCGGCCGAGAGCGGGCGCGACGTGCGCCTGACGATCGACAACGACGTGCAGTGGTACGCGCAGAACGCCCTGGCCGACCAGGTCAAGGAGACCGACGCGCTCTCCGGCACGATCGTCGTCCAGCGCGTCGACACCGGCGAGCTCGTCGCCCTCGCGTCCTACCCGACCTTCGACCCCAACGACATCGGCGACGGCAAGGGCGTCTTCTCCAACCTCGCCTTCTCCGACGTCTTCGAGCCCGGCTCGACGTCGAAGATCATGACCGTCGCCGCCGGCCTCGAGGAGGGGGAGATCACCCCCGAGACGCCGATGATCCTCCCGGGGTCGATGCGCCGCGGCAACCAGACCCTCAACGACAGCCACCCGCACCCCGACGAGTACCGCACCGTCGCCGGCGCTCTCGCCGAGTCGAGCAACACCGGCACGATGCTCATCGGCGAGACGATGTCGCCGAAGACCCTCGAGGAGTACCTGCGCCGCTTCGGCCTCGGGTCGACGAGCGGCTCGGGATTCCCCGGCGAGTCCGCCGGCCTGCTGCCGAAGTCGGAGACGTGGAACGGCTCGCAGCGCTACACGATCACCTACGGTCAGGGTGTCTCGACGACGGCCGTGCAGGTGACCAACGTCTTCCAGGCGATCGCCAACGACGGCGTGCGGATCAGCCCGACCTTCGTCAAGGAGGTCAGCGACGGCGAGGGCGGCTGGGAGCCGGCCCCGGCCGGCAAGCGCAACCGTGCCGTCTCGTCGAAGACCGCCAACCAGGTCTCCCGGATGCTCGAGGGCGTCGTCTCCGACGAGGGCACCGCCCCGCAGGCGAAGATCAAGGGCTATCGCGTCGCCGGCAAGACCGGCACCGCCGACCGCTACGACCCCGAGACCGGTGGCTACAGCGGCAAGACCGCGAGCTTCATCGGCTTCGCCCCGGCGGACGACCCCAAGCTCGTCGTCTCGGTGATCCTCCAGCGCCCGATCAAGGGCTACTACGGCGGCGCGGTCGCCGCGCCCGTCTTCAAGGACGTCATGACCTACGCCCTCCAGAAGGAGCAGGTCCCGCCGACGCCGCAGGACGCGAAGTCGCCCAAGGTGCGCACCAAGCTGTCGAAGAAGCCCGCCGACGACACCCCGGGGCTGCTGCGTGACCGGGGCGCGCCGGACGGCGGGTAAGGTCGCGGATCGTGTCTTTTCCTCGCCCCGAGCGGGTCGCCCCGCTGACTCTGGCTGCCGTCGCCGACCTCGTCGGCGACGGCGCACCCGCGCCGGTCCACGGTGACCCGGCCACCGAGGTCACCGGTGTCTCCCTCGACACCTCGACCGTGCGCCCCGGGGACCTCTGGGCCGCGCTGCCCGGCGCCCGCGCCCACGGCGCCGACTTCGTCGACAAGGCGGTGGCTGCCGGTGCCGTCGCCGTCCTCACCGACGCCGACGGCGTCGCCCGGCTGCAGGCGAAGGGGAGTGACCTCCCCTTCGTCGAGGTCGAAGGACCCCGCAGCGTCCTCGGCCGGGTCGCCGACGCCGTCTACGACAGCGCCGCGCGGCGGCCGACGATGTTCGGCATCACGGGGACCAACGGCAAGACGACGACCGCCTACCTCATGGTGTCCGCGCTCGAGGCGCTCGGCCGCACGACCGGTCTCATCGGCACCATCGAGACCCGCATCGGCGACGAGCGGATCAAGTCGGTGCGCACGACCCCCGAGACGACCGACCTGCACGCCCTCCTCGCGACGATGGGGGAGCGCGATGTCGACGCCTGCGTCATGGAGGTCTCGAGCCACGCGCTGACCCTCCACCGGGTCGACGAGGTCGTCTACGACGTCGCCCTCTTCACCAACCTCAGCCAGGACCACCTCGACTTCCACGGAACGATGGAGGCCTACTTCCGCGCGAAGGCGAGCCTCTTCACCCCCGCCCGCTCCCGCCGCGGCGTCGTCTGCGTCGATGACGAGTGGGGGATGCGGCTGGCGGAGGAGGCCACCGTGCCGGTCACGACGGTCACCTCGCGGCTCGACGTCGAGGCCGACTGGATCATCGGCGGCGACCCGCGGGAGGCCCAGATGACGCTCACGCGCGGCGAGCAGGTGCTCGAGCTCGAGTCGGCGCTGCCGGGCGACTTCAACCGGGTCAACACCGCGATGGCTGCCGTCGCCCTGCTCGAGAGCGGTATCGCGCCGCAGGACGTCGCCCGCGCCGTCCTCACCCGCCCGCAGGTCCCCGGTCGCATGGAGCTCGTCGCCCCGAGCGACCCGACCCGTGAGGACCTGCCGACGGCGGTCGTCGACTTCGCGCACACGCCCGACGCCGTCGGGGCGGCCCTCGCCGCGCTGCGCCCGCAGACCAACGGCCTGCTCGTCGTCGTGCTCGC
>NZ_JBNFOF010000135.1:0-8635 GCF_057364645.1 Janibacter sp. CFPM2_SD2 | reverse complement strand
CGTGCCCCCGATGCCGGGCCGCGTGAGCGCGCTCGCCGCCGCAGCGTCACCCACCTGCTCACCAACTCGCTCCGCACACCGGGTCCGGCTACGCCCTGCGCAGCCACGCGATCCTCCAGGCGCAGACGGCGGCCGGCATCCGGGGCGCGGGCCATCACCGGCCCGGCTACCCCGTGACCGTCGGGCTGCCGGGGGCGCAGCACACCGACTTCGTCGACGGGGTGCCCTACCACCGGGTGCTCGCGCCCCGGCTGCCCGAGACGCTCGAGGAGCGGCTCGGGCTGTGGCCCGCGGCGTCGTCGACCTCGGGGCGCGCTCGCGCACCGAGGTGTTGCACGCGACGACGCACTACCCCAATGCCCTCGTCGCCCCAGGCGGCCGCCGCCTCGCTCGGCGTCCCGTGGGTCTACGAGGTGCGGGGGCAGCTGGAGAAGACGTGGGCGACCTCGCGCCCCGACGGCTCCGACGCCGTCGCGCTGGCGAGCGAGCGCTACGCTCTGTGGCGGGCCCGCGAGATCGAGATGGCGTGCGCGGCCGACGCCGTCGTCACCCTCTCCGAGGCCCTGCGCGACGACCTCGTCGAGCGCGGGGTGCCCTCCGACCGGATCACCATCGTGCCCAATGCTGTCGACGCGACGCTGCTCGTCGACGCGCCGCCCGCGCACCTGGCCCGTCGTCGTCTCGACCTGCCGGAGGAAGGGATCTGGGTCGGCACCGTGTCGTCGATCGTCGGCTACGAGGGCCTGTCGACCCTCGTCGACGCCATCGCCCTGGCCCGCGAGCCGGGGTCGACGTGCGCGGAGCGATCGTCGGCGACGGCGTCGCGCGCCCCGGCGCTCGTCGACCAGGTGCAGAGCCTACGGACTCGCCGAGCACGTCTGCTCCCGGGGCGGGTCTCCCGGGGCACCGCGCGGCTGTGGCACCAGGCCCTCGACGTCTTCACCGTGCCGCGCCGCGACGTGGACGTCGCGCGCACCGTCACGCCGCTCAAGCCGATCGAGGCGATGGCCGTGGGCCGCCCCGTCGTCGCGAGCGACCTGCCGGCGCTCGCCGAGATCGTCGAGACGCCCGGCAGCGGGCTGCTCGTGCGACCCGAGGACCCCGAGGACCTCGCCCAGGCCCTCGTGCGGCTCGCCGGTGACGAGACGCTGCGCGCCGACCTCGGCCTGCGGGGTCGGGCCTTCGCCGAGACCCGGACGTGGACCGCCCTGACGCACAGGTACGCCGGTCTGTACGACACACTGGTGGGTGCGGAGGTGAGCGGATGACGTCGGTGCAGGCGCAGATCGAGGGACAGCCCGTGTCGACGGAGTACGTCGACGTGCGGGGGCTCCTCCCCGTCGGGCGACGCCCTTCGCTGCCCACCTACCTCGCCGAGCTCGGGCGTCGGCGGGCCTTCATCGTCGCCGACTCCCGGGCCAAGAGCGCCACCTCCAACAAGGACTACCTGCTCGGCAACCTCTGGCTCATCGGCCGGCCGCTGCTCGACGGCCTCACCTACTTCGTCATCTTCGGCATCGTCTTCGGTGCCCGAGACGGGATCGACAACTTCGTCGGGTTCCTGCTCATCGGCATCTTCCTCTTCGGCTACACCTCCAGGTGCCTGACCGGCGGTCTGTCGGCGATCCAGAGCGGCAAGAACCTCATCCGCACCTTCGCCTTCCCCCGCGCAGTCATCCCGCTGGCGGGGACCCTGCGCGAGACCCTGTCGACCTTCCCCGTCATCGCGACGATGGTCGTGCTCATCCTCGCCATCCCGCCGCACGCGCAGGTCTCTGCGTGGTGGCTGCTCTTCCCCGTCGTCTTCCTCCTGCAGACCCTCTTCAACACCGGCCTGGCCCTCTACGCCGCCCGCTTCGGTGCGCTCGTCCCGGATGCCAAGGTGGCCGTCTCCTTCATCAGTCGGATCTGGATGTACGGCTCGGGCGTGATGTTCTCCATCGAGAAGATCAGCGACGGCCACCCGCTCGTCATGGCGATCTCACAGCTCAACCCCCTGTACTGCGTCCTCGAGATCTCACGTGACCTGCTGCTCTACTCGCAGCCCGGAGACCTGCGGCTGTGGGTCGTCCTCGCCGCGTGGGCGATCATCACGCCCCTCTTCGGGTTCCTCTTCTTCTGGCACGGAGAGGAGCACTACGGCCGTGAGTGATCCGCTGATCACCGATGCGAGCGTCGTCGTCCAGGACGTGCGGATGACCTATCGGGTCAATGCCGAGGAGGACGATGGTCACCGTCGCCGCCTGTTGCGACGGGCGACCCGCGTGCACGCGCTCCAGGGCGTGAGCCTCGTCGCCCACCAGGGGGAGACGATCGGCATCCTCGGGCACAACGGCTCGGGCAAGTCGACGCTCCTGCGGATCATCGCCGGGCTCGAGCCGCCGACCTCGGGCACCGTGCTCGCGACGAGCACGCCGACCTTCCTCGGGGTGAATGCCGCGCTGCAGCCGGAGCTCACGGGGAGTCGCAACGTGCGCCTCGGCCTGCTCGCGATGGGCCTCACGCCCAAGGAGGCGGAGGCCGCCGTGCCCGACGTGCTCGAGCTCGCGGCCCTCGGGTCGGCGATCCACCGGCCGATGAAGACGTACTCCTCCGGCATGGGGGCGCGGCTGCGCTTCGCCATCGCCGCGGCGGCCCAGCCGGACATCCTGCTCATCGACGAGGCCCTCGCCACGGGTGACGCGGCGACCAAGGCCCGCAGCGACGAGCGGATGAAGAAGATTCGCGAGCAGGCCGGCACGATCTTCCTCGTCTCGCACGCGGCGCAGGTCATCGAGGAGATGTGCACCCGGGCGATCTGGCTGCACGAGGGGCAGGTCATCTCCGACGGGCCCGCCGAGCAGACGGCGCGGGCCTACCGGTGGTGGGCGTGGTGCGAGGCCCAAGGCGACACGGACAAGGCCCGCGGGGTCCTCGAGGGCACCATCGCCCGGCACACCCCGGCCAGGGTCTCCCTCGCCGAGCCGCGAGGTCGGCGGGCCCGCCGCCGGGCGGCCACCTCGTGACCCAGCCAGTCCTGCCCGACGGGTGGCGACCGAGCGGTGCCGACTACACGAGGTACTCGCCGGTGCGCGCGTGGGCGAGCATCGACGACTTCGTCGCTCGCGCGCGCCTCGAGCGCGGTGTCGACGTCATCCGGCTCCCGAGCGGTGACCATCTCGACGTCATCGTCGGCGGTCGCGCCGGCGATGCCGACCTGTGCGTCCCTGTCTTCTTCGGCGGCGCGATGCCGAGCCGTCCGCAGCACACGCCCCCCTTCTTCTCCGGGAACAACCTCGGCAAGCTCGCGGGTGGCCGGTACCTCGCCTTCTCCGACCCGCTTGTCGCCGCGGAGACCGACCTGACGCTCGGCTGGTACGCGGGTCGGGCCGGTGACCACGCCCAGGAGGCGATCGCTCGGGTCCTCGAGCTCGCCCACCGCCGGTGGGGGCAGGAGCTGCTGCTCGTCGGGGGATCGGGCGGCGGGTTCGCCGCACTCGAGCAGCTGCGCCGCGCGCGGGTGCCCACGTCGGCCTTCGTGTGGAATCCCCAGACCGACATCCAGCGCTACCTGCCGCCCTTCGCCGATGCCTACCTCGCGACCGCCCTGGGGCTGTCGCGTCCTGCGCTGGGTGGCCTGACGGTCGACCAGCGGGCCGATCGTGCTCGGGCGGCCGGGATCGAGCTGGCGGCCGTCGGGCGCCCCGTCGCGACGCACGGCGACGGAGGTCGCGTCCTCGTCCTGCAGAATGCGACCGACGCGCACGTCGCCGACCACATGGGGCCCTACCTCGACCGGACCGACCTCGACGACCTCGGCGACGGCCTGTGGTCCGGGGGTCGCGAGAGCTGGCTCGTCGCAGGGATGGGCGAGGGGCACGCGGTACCGCCGCGCGCCACGCTCGAGGCGGCCTTCCTCGCCATGGTCCGGTCGGGGGCAGACCCACGCCGGATCGCGACCGACCTGCGCTCGGGTGGGCTGGCGCCTGTCCCGCCGCGCCACGAGCTGCCCGTCGACCTCCGCGGTGGAGCGGTCGACCTGCTGCGTACCGGGCTCCGGGTCACTCAGGACGGGTGCGGCATCGTGCGGGTGTGGATGGGCCGACCCGAGTTGCTCACCGACCCCGTGCGGGTCAAGGTCGAGATCGCCTGGGCCGCGCGGGTGTCGTGGCGCGACGTCCCGCCGACGGGCATCGCGATCGCTGCCCCGGGCGCGCTGACGGCGACCGTGCACCTGCGGGACTGGTACGGGCACACCGTCGACTCGGTGACCGTGCCGCTCACCGTCACCGCCCAGCGGGGGATCGGCGTCGTCGGCAGCTGTGTCTCTCGCGACGCCTGCGAGCACCTGCCGAGCGACATCTCACTCGTGGCCTACGAGGCGCGCCAGAGCCTGGTGAGCGCCTTCGGCCCGCCGGTGCCGCTGCCTCCGGAGCACGACCACCTGTCGAGCGCCTTCCAGCGGCGCGTCTTCGAGGCCGACCACGCGAGCGCGTTGCCCGACAAGGTGCGGGCGATGGCCCCGCGCAGCGACCTCGTCGTGCTCGACCTCGTCGACGAGCGTCTCGGCGTCTTCGTCCATCCCGACGGTGGCGTGACGACGCGGACCGTCGAGTGGCTCGGCTTGCACCGCGATGGCGCGCCGCCCGTGGGCGCACGACTGGTCCCCTTCGGCTCCGACGAGCACCTGGACCTCTTCCGCGAGGCGCTCGTCCGGTGGCGGGCCCTCCTCGAGGAGACGGGCTTGCTCGGACGCGCTGTCCTGCTCGCGGTCCCCTGGGCGGTGCTGACGACCGAGGGGGCGCTCACCGGCCGCAGCCTCGACCTCGACGCCGAGGCGGGCAACGCCGCGATGCGACCCTACGTGGCGAGCGTGGAGGAGATCGTCGGGATCCCCGTGATCGGCCGTGACCTGCTCCCCAGGGCGGGCGACCCGCACCGGTGGGGGTCCGCTCCCTTCCACTTCGACGACGAGACCGAGCGCGCGATCGCTGGCGAGCTCGTCCGGCACACCGCCCCGGCTCCCGACCTGGGTGGGGTCGACGACGGCGGAGACGGGGTCGTCGTGTCGGTGGGTCCCTCGGGCCCGGCGGCGATCGTCGTCGGGGTCGCGGTGCCCCAGGGGGCGCGGGTCGCCTACCACCTCTTCCGCGGGGCGGAGCGGGTGGAGATGACCAGCTACGACGTGGCCCGCGCGCACACCTTCTGGCGGGTCGATCCCGGGCGCTACGTCGTGAGGGTCTTCGTCATGCTCGCCGACGGCACGCGGGTCTCGCGCGCCTCGGCGCCGGTCACCCTCGCGTGACGGCGTCGCGGATGCCCGCGGCGAGGTGTGCGTAGGCGCCGGCGGTGTAGTGGAAGGGGCTGGCGCCCCACTGGTGCTCGCGGGTGGACGCGGTGAGCTCGGCGGGGAGGGTGACGACCTGCCAGCCCAGTCGGCGCACCCGGTCGTAGTAGCGGCGGTAGCGAGCATTGGCCTCGTCGGGCGTCAGGCCGGACTCCATGGCCTCGAGGGACTCCCCGTCGTCGAGCGCGTCGGCCCAGTCGGTCTCGAGCACGACGACCCGGTCGGTGAGGCCCAGCTCGTCGATCTCCGCCGCGAGCCGGGCGATCGCCGGGGACCACAAGGCGAAGTGCTCGTCGGTGCCGAAGTCGATCTGGTGGCCGTCACTCGTGGCCTCGGCACCGCCGGCCCGCCACAGCTCGGCGAGGCGGCTGACGTAGCCGCCGCCGACCTCGACGACCCCGCCCCGCTCGTCGATGAGGTCGATGACGAGCACGTCGACATCGTCGGCCCGACGGGCGAGCTGGGTGAGGGCATCACCCTCGATGTCGCCCTGCACGTTGCGCCGCTGGAAGGGGGACTCGATGGGCTCCAGCTTTGGCCAGACGCCCTCGGCCGGGTGGCCGGCGCTCACCGCGGACTGGCGGGCGACGTAGGCGATGAGCTCGTGGGTGTCGCCCATGGTCTCCAGGGTGTCCCGGGAGACGCAGCTGCCGTAGATGAAGGTGCGGACGCGGTCCTGGTCGTCGGTGCTCACGCGGTGCCTCCGGTGATGATCTCGGTCAGCTGGGTGGTCGTCCGCTCGTGGGAGAAGGCCGCACGGGCCTGCTCGGCGAAGGCCTCGCCGTCGCTGGGCGCAGTGGCGATCCGCTCGACCATCGACTCGACGTCGGGGCTGATCCACTCGCGTGGGTAGATCAGGTCCGAGCCCGGCCAGGCGAGCAGCGCGGGCAGCGCGCCCGACGCCGCGCCGTCGGCGACCGTGAGGTGGAAGGACTCGAAGTCGCTCGTCGACAGGGCCACGCCGATGCCCTGGTACCACTGCGCCATGTCGTCGCCGTGGCCGTCGAGCACGATCGCCCCGGGACGCTCGGCGTTGATCCGGTCGATGCGGGCGAACTGCTCATCGTAGTACGCCATCTCGTCGGGGCGTTGGGCCATCCAGGGGTAGTCGGCGGGGGTCTTGCCCTTGACCCGCAGGGTGTGGTCGAGGCCGCGGGCGTGCAGGCCCTCGAGCACGTCGAGGGCCCGGTCGAGCCGCTTCGGCCGGGCGACGATGCCGACGAGGCCGAGGGTCGTCTCGGCACCGGGGGACTTCGGCAGGTCGAGACCATCGAGGTCGACGGCATTGGGCACGACGTGCGCCTTGTCCGCCGGCACTCCGTGGCTGGCCACGGCCGCGTCGCGGATGAGGTCGCCGACGAAGACGTAGGCGTCGACGGCCGAGTGCTTGATCGAGGCGAGGTAGGGGCGGCGCAGCTCCTGCGAGTGGACCCGCACGACGAGGCGCTGGCCGGGCATGAGGTGCTTGCTGTACCAGACCGCGTTGCCCAGGCCCCACTCGCAGACGACGACGTCGGCGCCCTGCAGCAGACGGCTGGAGCGCTCCTCGTCGTGGTTGGCGTGGTCGGCCCACTCGTCGATCTCGACCTCGTGGCCGGAGGCCCGCAGGTCGCGGATCATCGCCCGGGCGAACTTCAGGTCGTGGCCGGCGACGACGACCTTGAGGTGGCGCGTCGGGCGACCGGTGGCGGTCGGAGCCGTCGTGCCGTGCTCGATGGCGGGGGAGGCCGCGGGGAGGGTGAGGTGGACTCCCTTCGCGTCGTCCTGATCGAGACCGGCCTCGTAGGGGCGCGGGCTGCGATGGTGCGTGCGGATGACGCTGCGGTGGACCATCGCGGGGCCGGACATCGGTGCCCGGGTCTCGTGGGCGAAGGCGTCGCCGGCCGCGTGGTCGGGGTCGACGGCGCCGCTGATCCGCTCCCAGTTGCCGAAGCCGCGGGTGTGCAGCAGGTCCTCCATGCCGGTGCGGGTCGCGACCGGCTCCTCGAGGCGCACGACGTAGTCGGCGGTCATCGCGTTGTACAGGCCGCGGCCGTCCCAGGCGTGGACGTCGACCCCGAGGTGGGCGAGGCGCTCGCGGGCGGCCTCGGCGTCGCCGACGACGAGGACCCGGGTCGGCAGGACGGACTGGTGGGCCAGCGAGTCGAGGACCTCGGTGCGGAAGTCGTCGACGATCGCCGCGTACGTGGGCAGCACGTCGCCGCGGGTCGGGATGCCGGCGGTGCGGGTCAGCAGGAGCATCGCGCTCGTCACGGTGTGCGAGCGCAGGACGGTGCGCATCTGGCGCCAGGCCTCGCGCAGCCGGGCCTGCGGGTCGCGGGACCACAGGCCCAGCGAGGCGCGCCAGACGTCGGAGTCGTTGGTCGCGGGGATCGTCGGGCCGAGCGTCTCGCCGATGCCGCGGCCGGGGCCCGAGAGGACGACACCACCGCAGGCGGCGACCTCGACGACTCGTCGGGAGAACATCGTCGGGGAGTCGGCGACGGAGTTGACGTTGAGGTTGGCCAGGTGCGACTTGTAGGAGTCGATGACCTCGTCGTAGGGGAGCGAGCCGCGCACGTTGCCGCGGAAGATCGCGGGGAAGTGGTACGGCGAGTCCGGGATCGCCGCCTGGCGGTCGTAGATCGCCAGGCCGAAGGGCTGGGCCACGGTGAGCAGGCGGCTGAGCTCGGCGGAGCGCTTCGCGTAGCGCTCGCCGTAGTAGGTCCCGGCGTAGGCGACGGAGGGGTCGTAGGTGCGCGCGCCGGGCAGCGGGTTGTGGATGAGCGGCTGAGCGTAGAAGGGCAGCCCCGACGCGGTGCGGACCGTGCCCACCCCGGCGGCGAGGTAGCGCGGCACGCAGTTGGCATCGGTGGTGAAGACGTGGTCGCACAGCGAGGCGGTCGCGATGAAGCGCTCGATGTGGACCGGGTCCTCCTTGTTCCAGAAGACCGAGGGGATGCCGAGCTCGCGGCCGCGCGAGCAGCGCGACGATGTCGGCGTGCTCGTCGTCGTCATACCGACCGACTCCACGCAGCCACTGGCCGTCGTTGCCCTTCCACGCCGACTCGACGAAGACGAGGTCGAGCCCGTCGAGCTGGTCGCGCCACCCCTGGCGGTCCAGTGGCACGAGGTCGAAGGTGGGGCGCAGCGTCTCGGTGGTGAACTCGTCGGCGATGATCCCGACCCGCAGGGACCGCAGGTCACGGTCGGTGGTGGCGTCGTGGGCAGCGACTGCCGCGGTCGCGCGGGCGTGGGCGTCGCGGAAGGCCTCGGCGACGTGCAGCCAGGTGCGCTCGTCGAGGGGTCCACAGCCGGCTGCGGCGGCCG
>NZ_JBNFOF010000134.1:0-8662 GCF_057364645.1 Janibacter sp. CFPM2_SD2 | reverse complement strand
CCGAGGTGCACCCGGCGCTCGTGCGCAGCTTCCGCCGCGAGACGGCCCCCGGCGGCATCCCGTGGGAGGTCGCCGTCGAGCTCGAGCGCTCCCCGCAGATGTGGTCGCTGCGCCGCAAGCACAACTGACGCTGCGGCCCTGCTGCGCGGGTGCAGGCTCCTGCGCCGTCCGCCGGCGCAGGGCTTGGGGGTGGCCCTAAGAAGAAGTCCGGCCGCTTGGAATGACCTCTCACGTGATGCGGGGAGCCGGACTTCTTCATGAGTCGGGCCGACCCCCAACCCTGCGCCCGCTCCTGACGTGCCCCTCCCCCAGCCCTGCGCCCGCGCAGCCACACCCACGACTGGCGGCGCAGCGTCAGGCCTGGCCGATGTCGTGGAGCAGGTCGGTGAACCAGGGGGTGGTGGGGTCGAAGGCGCCGCCGCCGGCGATGCGGTCGTGCTCGATGACCCGCAACTCGTCGCCGCGCTCGCGGTCCTGGCCGACGACGCCCGAGCGGCCGTCGAGGGCGGCGTCGACCGCGAGGTTCGTGCAGCGCGCGATGAGCTCGAGGTCCTCGGCATTGGGCGCGGCCGAGCGGGCGAAGTAGCCGGACTTCCACACCTTCGACTTGTCGGCACCCAGCCGCTCGGCGAAGGCGGAGGCGAGGTAGTCGCCGGGGTTGATCTCGTCGAGGCGCACGTGGCCGAAGGCGTCGCGCGGCACCTGCTCGCCGCGCTCCTCCATGGCCGCGACGATGTCGTCGACGCCGGCCCCCTCGGCGACGAAGAGGTTGACGCAACCCAGCTCGTCCATGACCGCGGCCAGGCGCCTCCCTTCGGCCTCGAGGTCGAGGGGCAGCTCCGGCAGGTAGACACCGTGGACGTCCCAGCGCCGCGGGTCGTTGCCCAGCGCCGGGGCGAAGTCACGCCCGGCGAGGTCGGCCCGGTAGCGCCGGGCGGTCTCGGCGGTCAGCCACCCGCTGTGCCGACCCATGACCTCGTGGACGACGAGCATGCGGGGGTTGGACGAGTGCTCACCGATGACATTGCGCGCGAAGAGCGCGCCCTGCTCGGCGGCCGTCCACGCGCCGAGGCTCTGCCGGATCGGGACGATGTCGTTGTCGATCGTCTTGGGCAGGCCGATGACCCGCAGGTCGCGACCGGTATCGGCGAGGTGGCGGGCCAGGTCGGCGGCCGTGGTGTTGGTGTCGTCGCCGCCGATCGTGTGCAGCACGTCGACCCCGTCGGTGGCCAGCTGCTCCGCGGCGACGCGAAGGGGGTCCTCCCCCGCCTGCACGAGGCCACGCCGCACGCAGTCCTGCGCATTCGTCAGCTTGACCCGGGAGTTGCCGAGCGGTGACCCGCCGAAGGCATGGAGCCGACCGGCCTGGGCGCGGCCCTCGGGCGTGATCTCGACGCTGCGCCCGGTGAGCAGGCCGGCGTAGCCGTCGAGGTAGCCGATGATCCTGGTCTGCGGGGCGAGCTGCGTGTAGCGCTCGATCAGCCCGCCGACGGCCGAGGAGAGGCACGGCGCGATCCCACCGGCGGTGAGGATCGCGACCGTGCCGACGTTCACTTCTTCTCGCCGCAGGGCACCTGGATCGTCTCTGCGGGCCGGACGTAGGGCTTGACCTGAGGCACCGAGGACTCGGGCTTGAGGCCCTTCCACTTGTTGCCGATGACGAGGTCGACCTTGGCGCTCGTGCGGTCGTCCTTCTGCAGCTGGGCGCCGGAGATCTGCTGCGCGAGACGCTTGGCCGCACGCTGCCCCTCGGGGCCGAAGCGGATGACGGCGACCTCCTTCTCCAGGAAGGACATCTGCGGGTCGTTGCCCGTCGAGCGGATCTTGAACTTGCGGTCCTTGAGCTCGCCGGCGACGTCGGAGGCCAGGCCCTCCTGCCACGTCGTGTTGTAGACGTTGAGGGTGATCTCGGAGGGCGCGGGCAGCGGCGGGTCGGGCTCCTTGACGAGCTTGTCGTAGCCGTAGCCGAGGACGAGCTGGACGCTGTCGCCGGGGCGGGCGTCGTTCCACGTCTTGGAGCCGGGGATCTGCTTCTGCAGCAGCAGCGCGTTGTCACGCCCGTCGGGGCCGTAGTAGATCGTCGCGGCGCCCTTGACGTAGACCGAGCTGTCGGCATTGCCCACGGAGGCGATCTTGAAGTCACGCAGCGTCAGCTCGCGGGCGACATCACTGCCGAGGCCGTTGGTGTCGTTGCTGTTGAGCAGGGTGATGTCGAAGGAGTCGCGCTCGGGGGCCGGCTTGCTCACCGAGGTGCAGGCCGGCTGCGACTGACCGCCGACGAGACCGGTGCCGTAGGCCGTGGCCACCGTCGCGGTGCCGAGCAGGAGACCGGGAAGCGTGACGAAGAGCAGCAGTCGGCGCCGCCGCTGCCGACGGTAGTGCTGGGCGGCCGAGCCCTCGAGCTCGTCGAATCCCACAACCCGGTACGAGGCCGGCCCCTGATCCTGCGGTTCCACTCCCTGCTGCCTTTCCTCTCTCATCTACAGCTCCCCTGCGGTCCAGTATAGGTGGTGACATCTTTCACTTTGACCCCACCAGTCACACAAGTCACAGCTGCGGATCGTTCTCCGACCGAGACCGAAGGGGGGACCCGCAGCGGCCGTCGTCGGCCGTCACCATGGTTGACGCCCGGGGTGACCGCAGGGTTGCGTGCGGGTCACCAGTCGGCGACGACGTGCGGTGGGTGGGGGTCCGCTGCGGTGCGGCCAGCGCGGTGACCGTCGGCGTCAGCCGGAGATCTGCGCGGCGACGAGCTCGGCGACGCTGAGCATCGCGGAGGCACCGCGCCGGGTGGTGTCGGCACTGACGAACATGTCGACGTGGTGACCGGCCCCCTTCGGCTGCCGGATCCGACCGACGAAGCGCGGGTCGATGCCGACGCTGTCCACCGGGGTCGGCACCTCCCCCGTCTCCTCGTCGAGGTGGACCAGCGACGGGGCCGCGACGCAGGCCGCGCGCACCTTGTCGATCGCCACCGGCCGCGCACACCGGGCGTGCAGGGCCATGGAGTGCGCGAGCACGACCGGCACCTGGACGAGAGTCGCGACGACCGGGACCGACTCGGCGAGGCCGAGGATCTTGCGCACCTCGTCGCCCACGGCCAGCTCGGCGGAGGTGAATCCCCCTTCGCCGGGCTGGCCGACCCAGGGGACGACGTTGAGCGCCAGCGGCGCCGGGAAGGGCGAGCCGACCGGCAGGTCGGAGACCGGCCGCCCGCACGTCGCCGGGGTGCTGACCGATCGTCGGCTCGCCGGCGACCGTGTGCAGCTCCTCGCGCAGGCGGGCGACGCCGCGGTCGGACTTCGAGACCGCCGCGATGAGGCCGGTGACGACGAGGTGCTGCAGCTCCCAGCCCTGGTGCAGGACGTGGGCGGCGTCGATCAGACCCCAGGTGACCGGGCCCGGCAGGGCGACGATGCCCTTGGGGCGCTCGGCGACGAGCTGGGTGTTGATGCCCGGCACGACGAGCGGGACCTCGGGGTCGGAGCGGAAGGCCGCGCTCGCGTCGACGACCACGGCCCCGGCCGCAACGGCTCGCGCCGCCCACTCGGGGGTGATCTCGGGCGCGAGGTTGAAGAGAGCGACGTCCACGCCCTCGAAGGAGTCCTCGTGCAGGGACTCGATGGTCTGCTCCTGCCCGCGGATGCTCAGCGTCCGCGTGCTCACGCCCGGCGCGAGGAGACGGATCTCGCCCCACGGGTCGGCCCGCAGGGCGAGGGCGGAGGCTAGCGCCTCCGCGAAGCGTCCCGTCGCCCCCACCAGGGCCAGCGTGGGCCCGGTGGACGGCGACGGGAGCGGGGTCACCGGCCGGTGCCCCCGTAGACGATCGCTTCGCCGTCCTCGGAGTCGAGGCCGAAGGCGGTGTGCAGCGCCGCGAGCGCGTCGTCGAGCTGGTCGGCGCGGGTGACGACCGAGATGCGGATCTCGGAGGTGGAGATCATCTCGATGTTGATCCCCGCGTCGGCGAGCGCCCGGAAGAAGGTCGCGGAGACACCGGGGTTGGTCCGCATGCCGGCACCGACGAGCGAGAGCTTGCCGATCTGGTCGTCGTACTGGATCGAGGAGAAGCCGACCTCGTCCTTCGTCCCCATGAGCGCCTGGACGGCGCTCTGGCCGTCGGTCATCGGCAGCGTGAAGGAGATGTCGGTGCGGCCGGTGTCGGCCTCCGAGACGTTCTGCACGATCATGTCGATGTTGACCTGGGCCTCGGCGACCGTGGTGAAGATCTGGCCCGCGCGACCCGGCTCGTCGGGCACGCCGACGACGGTGATCTTGGCCTCGCTGCGGTCGTGGGCAACACCCGCGATGATCGGTTCTTCCATGTCCTCGGCTCCTTCGGCGTCGGGGGGCAGGACCCACGTGCCCTCCTTCGAGGAGAAGGACGAACGCACGTGGATGGGCATGTTGGAGCGGCGCGCGTACTCGACGCACCGCAGGTGCAGCACCTTGGCACCGCTGGCAGCCATCTCGAGCATCTCGTCGTGCGAGATGCGGTCGATCTTGTGGGCCTTGGGCACGATGCGCGGGTCGGCGGTGAAGATGCCGTCGACATCGGTGTAGATCTCGCACACGTCGGCCTCGAGCGCGGCGGCCAGGGCGACCGCCGTCGTGTCGGAGCCGCCGCGACCGAGGGTGGTGATCTCCTTGGTCCCCTGGCTGACGCCCTGGAACCCGGCGACGATGACGATGTGCTTGTCGCCGAGGGCCTCGGTGATGCGGCCGGGGGTGACGTCGATGATCTTCGCCTTGCCGTGGGAGGTGTCGGTGATGACACCCGCCTGGCTGCCGGTGAAGGAGCGCACGCTGTGCCCGAGGTCGGCGATCGCCATGGCGACCAGCGCCATCGAGATGCGCTCACCGGCGGTCAGCAGCATGTCCATCTCGCGCGGCGGCGGGACGGGGCTGACCTCCTCGGCAAGATCGAGCAGCTCGTCGGTCGTGTCACCCATGGCGGAGACGACGACGCACACGTCGTTGCCCGCCTTCTTCGTCTCGACGATGCGGTGGGCGACGCGCTTGATGCTCTCGGCATCAGCGAGCGACGAACCGCCGTACTTCTGGACAACCAGGCTCAAGAGAACTCCGTGGGGATCTCGCGGGTCCGGCCCGGGGGCGGACCGGCACGACCCCCCGAGGATAACGACCCCGACGCCCTCACCCGAGTCGAGTCCACGCCGCAGACCGGTGCGCACACTAGGTTGTGGCCATGACCACACAGGGGATCGTCGTCGAGCACGCCCGACGTGCCTTCGGCCCGGTCCTCGCCGTCGACGACATCTCGCTCGTCGCCCGCCCCGGTGAGGTGACGGCGCTCATCGGGCCCAACGGCTCCGGCAAGACGACGCTCATGCTCATACTCGCGAGCCTGCTCGTGCCCGACCACGGCTCGATCCGGGTCGACGGCTTCGACCCGGTGACGCAGCCCACCGAGGTGCGCCGGGCGCTGGGCTGGATGCCCGACGGCTTCGGCACGTGGGACACGCTGCGGGTCCGCGAGGTGCTCGAGATCGTCGCCTCGGCCTACCGCATCCCCGCCGGCACCGCCCGGGAGCGCATCGCCTCGCTCCTGCGGCTGGTCCACCTCGACGACCTCGCCGAACGGCCGGCCCGGGTGCTCAGCCGCGGGCAGAAGCAGCGTCTGGGCCTGGCCCGGGCCCTCATCCACGACCCGAGCGTGCTCGTGCTCGACGAGCCCGCCTCCGGGCTCGACCCCCGCTCCCGCATCGAGCTGCGCGACATCATGCGTGACCTGGCCGAGCAGGGGCGCACGGTCCTCGTGAGCAGCCACATCCTCACCGAGCTGCAGGAGATCGCCGACAACGCCGTCATCGTCGCCGGCGGCCGCAGCATCCAGAGCCAGGGCATCGCGGCGCCCGCAGGCGTGCTGACCTATCGCATCACGGCGGGCAGCCTCGAGGTCCTCGAGCGGGCGCTGCTCGACCTCGGCCACCGGCCCACCCGGGCCAACCGCGCGCTCGAGGTGACCCTGGCCGACGAGATCGCCGCGACCGACCTGCTGCGCGCCCTCGTCACGGCCAACGTGCCGGTCACGGCCTTCGCCCCGGCCCAGGGATCCCTCGAAGCCGCCTACCTCGCTGTGACGGAGGACCGCCAGTGACCATCTCGGGAGTCCTCACCGTCGCTCGGCTCGAGCTCATGCAGCGATTCCGCGGCGCCCGGTGGTACATCGCCTTCGTCCTGTGGTTCGCCGGCATCGCGGGCATCGCCATGCTCACCTGGCTCGCGCTCGCCGACTCCGAGACGGCCGTCGGGTCGATCACCTTCGACGTCGTCCTCTTCTTCGTGCTCGGGCTCAGCCTGCTGATCATGCCGGCGCTGACCGCCACGTCGGTCAACGGCGACCGTGATGCCGGCGTGCTCGCGACCCTGCAGACCACCCTGCTGACGTCCACGGACATCATCCTCGGCAAGCTGCTCGCCTCGCTCGTGATGGCGGCGACCTTCCTCGCCCTCGCGGCACCCTTCCTCGTCCTCGCACTCTTCCAGGGCGGCGTCGGCCTGCTCGGCGCGGCCCGGGTGCTCCTCGTCCTCGGCATCATCCTGCTGACGGTCTGCGCCCTCGGCCTGATGTACTCCACCCTCGTCGCCCGCCCCGTCGGCTCGGCGGTGCTCACCTATCTCACCGTCGCCGGGCTGAGCTTCCTCACGCTCATCCTCTTCGCGATGTCCACCCCCTTCGTCAGCGACCAGGAGCCGGCGCGGATCCACGGGCAGCGCTACGACGTCTCGGCCCCGACCGGCCCGCCCCGGTGCGAGGACTACACCGAGCTGCGCCACGTGGTCCACACCGAGCGCACGTGGTGGCTGCTCGGGGTCAACCCCTTCGTCATCGTCGCCGATGCGGCGCCGCACGACCTGGGCGACGACGCGGCGAGCGGCTTCACCCCGTTGCGCTGGATCTCCTACGGCACCCGCCTGGCCAAGGCCGGACCGCCCGAGGTGCGCGACGAGTGCTACCTCGACGGCGGCTCGACCACGGACGGCGAGGCCCGGGTGGCCGACGAGTTCCCGGCGTGGCCGGTGGGTCTGGCGATCTACGTGCTCGCCGCTGCGGGCGCGACGGCCATCGCGATCCGTCGGGTGCGCACCCGATCCGGCGCCTGCCCAGCGGGACGCGCGTGGCCTGAGGACCGCACTTCGGCGCCTGCCTCGGCCACAGGGCCACAGCAGGCGTGCGGTCAGGAGTGCAGGGCGTCGAACTCCGCCTCGCCGACCACGTCGGCGTCGGCGTCCAGGCGCAGGTGCGCGAGCAGGGTCTGCAGGACTCGCACCGCCATGGCCGCGCGGTCGCCCCAGTCGGCGAGATAGCTGTACTGCCACCACCACAGGGCCTCGACCGGACGACCCGCGTCGTGGTGGGCCAACCCGTGGGCGAGCGCAGCGGCCACGACGGCGAGGTCGTTGCTCAGGGACCCGCCCGCCGTCTCGGTCGAGGTGACCGGGTCGACGACGTCGGCGTACTCGTCGACCCCGTCGAGCAGCTGGGCCAGACCGGCGCGCAGCGGGTCCATCTCGGTGTCGGGCCCGGGGTCACGCTCGAAGCGCTCCTCGAGGACGACGTCGGCGATCGCCCCGAGGCGGGCACCCACGAGCTGGACCTGGCTCGTCGTGAGCAGCAGCAGCGGGATGGCGCTCTCGGGTGCGGCACCGGAGGCGATGTCGGCGAGCGTCCCGAGCCAGGCTCGCGCCTCGGCGGCGCACTCGTCGGCCAGGAGCGTGGTGTCGTCAGGCATTGAGCAGCTTCCTCCCCTCGAAGGCACGCCCCAGCGTGACCTCGTCGGCGTACTCGAGATCGCCGCCGACCGGCAGGCCGGAGGCGAGGCGGGTGACCCGGATGTCGAAGGGGGTGAGCAGCGCGCCGTGTAGGAGGCCGTGGCCTCACCCTCGAGGTTGGGGTCGGTGGCGATGATGACCTCGCGCACGGTCCCGTCGGACAGACGGGACATGAGCTCGGTGAAGCGCAGGTCGTCGGGGCCGACCCCGTCCATGGGGCTGATCGCCCCGCCGAGGACGTGGTAGCGACCACGGAACTCGCGGGTCCGCTCGATCGCGACGACGTCCTTGGGCTCCTCGACGACGCAGATCGCACTGGAGTCGCGGCGCGGGTCGGCGCAGATGCGGCACTGCGTGCCCTCGGCGACGTTGCCGCAGGTCTCGCAGAAGGCGACCTTGTCCTTGACCTCGCTGAGGGTCTGGACGAGTCGCTGCACGTCCTGCGGGTCGGCCTGCAGCAGGTGGAAGGCGATGCGCTGGGCACTCTTGGGGCCGACCCCGGGGAGTCGCCCGAGCTCGTCGATCAGGTCCTGGACCACGCCTTCGTACACCCCTCGACCCTACGCCCCACGAGGGACAGCGCGGGACACCGAGGGCGGTGCGCCGCGGTCTACTCCTCGCGGATGACGGTGCCGCCGAGGATGCGCTCGATGACCGCAGGGCCGGCCGTGCCCGCCTCGACGATGTCCTCGTCGTCGTCGCTCACGGACGAGTCGTCGGGCTCACGCGGCTCCGGCTCCGGCTCGACGGGGTCGGGAGCGGGCGCCGTGGCCCACGCCGGTGCGGCCGAGCGCCGCCTGGCTGCCCCAGTCGGCGCCGGCAGGGCCATTGCTGGGCGCGGCCACGCCGATGTCGGCCGCCGGTGCCG
>NZ_JBNFOF010000133.1:0-9009 GCF_057364645.1 Janibacter sp. CFPM2_SD2 | reverse complement strand
CCAGGCGGCGACGAGCGCGCCGCGGCGGCGCTCTGGTCGTCGGTCGAGCTGACGACGACCGGGGCGAGGTCGGCCATGACGTCGGTGAGGACCTCGGCGACGTCACCGGCGGCGATGCCGTCGGCGCCGACGTGCAGCCACACCGAGCTCACGCCGTGCTCGAGGTCGTCGAGGACCGCCTTGCGGCTCGCGGCCGCGTCGGGGTCGTCGTGCAGCTGGCGCACGTCCCACGGC
This sequence comes from Janibacter sp. CFPM2_SD2, assembly GCF_057364645.1. NCBI lineage: Bacteria > Bacillati > Actinomycetota > Actinomycetes > Micrococcales > Intrasporangiaceae > Janibacter > Janibacter sp. CFPM2_SD2. Next base: position 8,775 of record NZ_JBNFOF010000133.1, on the reverse strand, counting down.
AGGTCGGGGTTGCGGGGGCCACGGCCACGGGTGAAGGGCATCGCGCCCGGCACACCGAGGGCGGTGCCCGGCTGCGGCCAGTAGATCGGGTCGATGTCGATGCCGCCGGGCAGGTGGCTGGTCAGGGCCTCGCGGGCGCCGGCGCCGTCGACCTTGCGGTCGTCGGGACGGGACTTGTTGACGACGGCGGCGGCCAGGTCCGCCCACGCGTCCGGGCCCACCGGGGCGAAGCCCTCGGCCAGGCCCATGACGTCGTCACGTGCAGGGGGAAGGGTCATCCTCGAAAGCTCCTCATCGACCCGGCCGCGGCGTCACGGCGTCGGACATGACTGACTTCGCACCCTACCGACCGTCACCACGGTGCGAAGGGGGTGTCCAGCGTCGCGTGGGCCACACCCTGAAGGGTGTCCGAGATCAGTCCAGCGGACCGAAGGGAGCGCCCAGCGCGGTGAGCTCTGCCTCGCCACCGTCGAGGGCGGTGAGCACCCACAGGCCGCGCTCGGTGAGCGCGACGGTGTGCTCCCAGTGGCTGGCGACGGAGCCGTCGTCGGTGACGACGGTCCACTCGTCAGGCAGCACGTGGTTGGCCTGGTCGCCGAGGGTGACCATCGGCTCGATGGCCAGGGTCGTGCCGACCGGCGTGCGCGGCTGACGGCCGGGCTCGCGGTAGTTGGGCACATTGGGCGGCAGGTGCATGTGCTCACCGATGGCGTGACCGGTGTAGTCCTGCACGATGCCGTAGTCGACGCCGTCGGCGCGCGCGTCGTCGGTGATCGAGTCCTCGACCGCGCCGCCGATGTCGTTGAGGTCCCCTCCGGGGCGAAGGGCGGCGAGCCCGGCCCACAGGGAGCGTCGGGTGACCTCGTTGAGCCGCACGGCGGCCGGGTCACCTGCGGCATCGCCCCCGACGACGAGGGTGATGGCGGAGTCGCCGTTCCACCCGTCGACCTCGGCGCCGCAGTCGATGCTCAGCAGGTCGCCGTCACGCAGCACCCGGTCGCCCGGGATGCCGTGCACGATCTCGTCGTTGACCGAGGTGCACAGCGTGTTGACGTAGCCGGGGACGAGCTGGAAGTTGGGCACTCCCCCGCCGCTGCGGATGAAGTCCTCCGCGAGGGCGTCGAGCTGCCCGGTCGTGACGCCGGCGCGGACCTCGCCGCGCAGCATCTCGAGGGTGCGACCGGTGAGCAGACCCGCCACGCGCATCGCCCGGAGCTGGTCCGGGGTGCGCGGGCGGATCCGCTCACGGCCGAAGAGGGACAAGACTCAGGCGCCCAGGGCCGCGACGATGCGCTCGGCGACCTCGTCGACCTCGCCCTCACCGTCGACGTGACGAGCAGGTTGCGCTCGGCGTAGGCGTCGGACAGCGGCTTGGTCTCACGGTGGTAGATGGCCATCCGCTCGCGGATGACCTCCTCGGTGTCGTCGACGCGACCCTCGAGCTCGGCGCGCTTGAGCAGGCGCGCGACGACGAGCTCGTCGTCGACGACGAGCTCGAGCACCTTGTCGATCGCGTGGTCGCCCTTGGCGAGCATCGCGTCGAGGGCGGTCACCTGCGCGGTCGTGCGAGGGTAGCCGTCGAGGAGGAAGCCCGGAGCGGCGTCGTCCTGCGCGAGGCGGTCCTCGACGATCGCGTTGGTGATGTCGTCGGAGACGTAACCACCGGAGGCGAGGATCTCCTTCACCTGGAGACCGAGCTCGGTCTCATTCTTGATGTTGGCGCGGAAGATGTCACCCGTGGAGATCGCGGGGATGCCGTAGTGCTCGGCGATCCGGCCGGCCTGGGTGCCCTTGCCGGCACCGGGGGGACCCAAAATGATCAGACGCATCAGCGGAGGAATCCTTCGTAGTGGCGTTGCTGGAGCTGGGACTCGATCTGCTTCACCGTCTCCAGACCGACCCCGACCATGATGAGGATAGAGGTACCGCCGAAGGGGAAGTTCTGGTTGGCCCCGACGAGCACGAGTGCGATGAGCGGGATCAACGAGACGAGAGCGAGGTAGATGGCGCCCGGCACGGTGATGCGGGTGAGCACGTACTGGAGGTACTCGGCCGTGGGTCGCCCGGCCCGGATACCTGGGATGAAGCCTCCGTACTTCTTCATGTTGTCGGCAACCTCGGTGGGGTTGAACGTGATCGACACGTAGAAGAAGGTGAAGAAGAGGATCATCGCGGTGAAGACCGCCATGTAGATGGGGTGGTCACCCCGGACGAGATAGGTGTTGATCCAGTCGACCCAGCCGGGGTTGTCACCCTGCGGGTCGGTCTGGAACTGCGCGATCATCTGCGGCAGCGCGAGCATCGAGCTCGCGAAGATCACCGGGATGACGTTGGCCATGTTGACCTTGATCGGGATGTAGGTCGAGGTGCCGCCGTACATCTGCCGGCCGACCATCTTCTTGGCGTACTGGACCGGGATGCGGCGTTGGCTCTGCTCGACGAAGACGACCGCGGCGATGATGACCAGGCCGATCGCGATGACGAGGAAGAAGAGGTCCCAGCGGCCGTCGCGCTGCTGGATCGCCCACAGCGAGCTGGGGAAGGTCGCGGTGATCGACGTGAAGATCAGCAGCGACATGCCGTTGCCGACGCCCTTGTCCGTGACGAGCTCGCCGAGCCACATGATCAGACCGGTGCCGGCCGTCATCGTCAGGACCATGAGGATGATCGAGAACATCGAGTCGCGGTAGAGGATAGGCCCGCACTCGGCGTTGTTGAACAGGCTCGCGGGGTTGCGTGCGAAGGTGATGAAGGTGGCCGACTGGAGGATGGCCAGGGCGATCGTCAGGTAGCGCGTGTACTGCGTCATCTTCGCCTGACCCTGCTGCCCCTCCTTCTTCAGCGCCTCGAAGCGAGGGATGACGACCGTGAGCAGCTGCACGATGATGCTCGCGGTGATGTACGGCATGATCCCGAGCGCGAAGATCGACAGCTGGAGCAGCGCCCCACCGCTGAAGAGGTTGGCCATCCCGAGGAAGTTGTTGCCGGCGTCCTGCCGGGCCCCCGCGATGCAGTCCTGCACCGCCGTGTAGTTGACGTTGGGCGTCGGCACGTGCGACCCGAGGCGGAAGAGCACGATGATGCCCAGCGTGAAGAGCAGCTTGCGCCGCAGGTCGCGTCTTGAACGCCCGGGTGAAGACGGAGAGCACGTGGGTTCCTCCAGGACGGTGCCGGGATGCAGATGTGGGCTGCGGGCAGGGCCCACCGACGGTGAGCAACCTGTCAGACGATACCTGCCGCGACTGCGAGGTCGCGACGTGACCCGCATCCCCCTTCGACGAAGGGGGCCGGGAGACGCGTCGAGGCCGTCCCGGTGAGCCGGGACGGCCTCGATGCAGATGGACCGAAAGGGGTCAGCGAGCAGTGATGCTGCCGCCGGCCGCCTCGATTTTCTCCTTGGCGCTCGCGGAGAAGGCGTCGACCGTGAGGTCGACCTTCACCGTGATCTCGCCGGAGCCGAGCACCTTGACGAGGTGACCGTCGCGGACGGCACCCTTCGCCACGAGCTCCTCGACGCCCACGCTGCCACCCTCGGGGAAGAGCGCGGAGATGCGGTCGAGGTTGACGACCTGGTACTCGGTCTTGAAGGGGTTCTTGAAGCCACGGAGCTTGGGCAGACGCATGTGCAGCGGCGTCTGACCACCCTCGAAGCGCTCCGGCACCTGGTACCGGGCCTTGGTGCCCTTGGTACCGCGGCCGGCGGTCTTGCCCTTCGAGCCCTCACCGCGACCCACGCGGGTCTTGGCGGTCTTGGCCCCGGGAGCCGGACGCAGGTGGTGCACCTTGAGAGCGTGCGTGCCCTGCTCCGGGGTCGGGTTGGCCTTGGAGTCAGCCATGATCAGTCAACCTCCTCGACGGTCACCAGGTGGCGAACCGTCTGGACCATGCCACGGATCTCCGGGCGGTCCTCCTTGACGACGACGTCGCCGATGCGCTTCAGACCGAGGCTGCGCAGCGTGTCGCGCTGGTTCTGCTTGCCACCGATCTCCGAACGGGTCTGGGTCACCTTGAGCTGTGCCATCACGCACCCGCCTTTGCCTTCTCGGCGGCCTCGGCGCGACCAGCGGCCTGGGCGCGCAGCATGGCTGCCGGGGCGACCTCGTCCAGGGGCAGACCGCGGCGAGCCGCGACGGCCTCGGGACGCTCGAGGCCGCGCAGGGCCTCGACGGTCGCGTGGACGATGTTGATCGCGTTGTCCGAGCCGAGGCTCTTGGACAGCACGTCGTGGATGCCGGCGCACTCGAGCACCGCACGCACCGGGCCACCGGCGATGACACCGGTACCGGGGCTGGCGGGGCGGAGCATGACGACGCCGGCCGCGGCCTCACCCTGGATGGGGTGCGGGATCGTGCCCTGGATGCGCGGGACGGTGAAGAAGTTCTTCTTCGCCTCCTCGACACCCTTGGCGATCGCGGCCGGGACCTCCTTGGCCTTGCCGTAGCCGACACCGACGGTGCCGTCGCCGTCACCGACGACGACCAGGGCGGTGAAGCTGAAGCGGCGACCGCCCTTGACGACCTTGGCCACGCGGTTGATGGTCACGACGCGCTCGAGGAACTGGCTCTCGGTGCGGTCACGGCCACCGTCACGACGGTCACGGCCACCGCCGCGGTTGTCACGACGGTCGTTGTTGGAGCGCTCGTTGGTGCCTGCGGCACCGGCGCCTCGACGCTGGGGTCCGGGCATCAGATGTTCCTCTTCTCGACGTTCTGGGTCTGCATCACAGCGTCAGACCCCCTTCGCGGGCGCCGTCCGCGATCGCGGCGACGCGACCGTGGTAGCGGTTGCCACCGCGGTCGAAGACGACGGCCTCGACACCAGCGGACTTGGCGCGCTCGGCGACGAGCTCACCGACCTTCTTGGCCCGCTCGGTCTTGTCGGCCTCGAGCGCACGCACGTCGGCCTCCATGGTCGACGCGGACGCGACGGTCTTGCCGATCGTGTCGTCGACGACCTGGACGAAGACGTGGCGGCTGCTGCGGGTGACCACCAGCCGCGGACGGGCCGCGGTGCCGGTGACCTTCTTGCGCAGGCGAAGGTGGCGACGCCCGCGAGCGGCGCTCTTGCCCTTGGCACGCTTGACGATCTTGGCCATGGGTTACTTACCAGCCTTTCCGACCTTGCGACGGATCTGCTCGCCCTCGTACCGGACACCCTTGCCCTTGTACGGGTCGGGGCGGCGGAGCTTGCGGATGTTGGCAGCGGTCTCGCCGACGAGCTGCTTGTCGATGCCCTGGACGCTGAAGCGCGTGGGGTTCTCGACGTTGAAGCTGATCCCCTCGGGGGCCTCGATGGTGATCGGGTGGCTGTAGCCGAGCGCGAACTCGAGCGAACCGCCCTTGTTCTGCACGCGGTAACCGGTGCCGTGGATCTCGAGCTTCTTCTCGTAGCCCTCGGTGACACCGACGACCATGTTGTTGATGAGGCTGCGGGTCAGGCCGTGGAGCGAGCGCGACTCGCGCTCGTCGTCGGGACGCTTGACCTCGACGCCGGCCTCGGTCTTCTCGACCGTGATCGGCTCGGTCACGATGACCTGCAGCTCGCCCTTGGGGCCCTTGACCTTGACGGTCTGGCCCTCGATGGCGATGTCGACACCGCTGGGGATGGCGACCGGGAGTCGTCCGATACGCGACATGTCTGCTTCCCCTTACCAGACGTAGGCGAGGACTTCCCCGCCCACACCCTTGGTTGCGGCCTGCTTGTCGGTGAGGAGGCCGGAGGACGTGGAGATGATCGCCACGCCCAGGCCGCCGAGCACCTTCGGCAGGTTGGTGGACTTCGCGTAGACGCGCAGACCGGGCTTGGACACCCGGCGCACGCCCGCGATGGAGCGCTCACGGTTGGGGCCGTACTTGAGGTTGATCGTCAGCGTCTTGCCGACGGTCGCCTCCTCGACCTCCCACCCCGCGATGAAACCCTCCGCCTGGAGGATCTCCGCGATGTGCGACTTGAGCTTGGAGTACGGCATGGAGACGACGTCGTGGTGCGCCGAGTTGGCGTTCCGGACGCGGGTCAGCATGTCCGCAATCGGGTCGGTCATGGTCATGGGCTCTGCCTGCCCTCTCTCATCGCGGTTTCCCTCCGGAGCCCGGAGCGACCTTCGATGTAGAACGGTTCGTGGGTTGTGGTGCGACCTGGGTCGCGGTGGGCCCGACAGGTGTCGGACCCAGGGTGGGTCACCAGCTGGACTTGGTCACACCGGGGAGCTCGCCGCGGTGCGCCATCTCGCGAAGGCACACACGGCACAGGCCGAACTTGCGGTAGACCGAGTGCGGCCGGCCGCAGCGCTGGCACCGCGTGTAGCCGCGGACCTTGAACTTCGGCTTCTTGTTCGCCTTGTTGATCAGGGCGGTCTTCGCCATGTCAGTTCTCCTTGAAGGGGAAGCCCAGCTGCTTGAGCAGCGCGCGGCCCTCGTCGTCGTTCGTCGCGGTCGTGACCACGGTGATGTCCATGCCGCGGACGCGATCGATCTTGTCCTGGTCGATCTCGTGGAACATCGACTGCTCGGTCAGACCGAAGGTGTAGTTGCCGTTGCCGTCGAACTGCTTCGGGTTCAGGCCACGGAAGTCACGGATGCGGGGCAGCGCGATCGCCGTGAGGCGGTCGAGGAACTCCCACATGCGCGCACCGCGCAGCGTGACGTGGCAGCCGATCGGCATGCCCTCGCGCAGCTTGAACTGCGCGATGGACTTGCGGGCCTTGGTGACCTGCGGCTTCTGACCGGTGATGGCGGTCAGGTCGCGGATCGCGCCCTCGATCAGCTTGCTGTCCTTGGCGGCGTCGCCGACGCCCATGTTGACGACGACCTTGACGACGCGGGGAACCTGCATCGCGTTGTCGTAGCCGAACTGCTCCTGCAGCGCGGGGACGACCTGATCGGCGTACTTGCCCTTGAGGCGCGGGGCCTCGACGGCGGTCTCGATGGTGTCAGTCATCTCAGAGGTCCTTGCCCGAGCGGCCCGCGACGCGGGTGCGGCTCGCCTTGGTGCGACCGTCGCGCTCGACGGTCTCGACGCGGGTCTTGATGCGGGTCGGCTTGTTGTCCTCGGGGTCGACGATCGCCACGTTGCTCACGTGGATCGGCGCCTCGGAGACGACCAGGCCGCCGGCCTGGCCGCCGATGCCGGCCTTGGTGTGGCGGGTGACCCGCTGGACACCCTCGACCACGACGCGCTGGGTCTCGGTGTTGACCGAGATGACCTTGCCCTGCAGGCCCTTGTCCTTGCCGGACAGGACCTGGACGAGGTCGCCCTTCTTGATCTTGAGCTTGGCCATGGATCAGATCACCTCCGGTGCGAGCGAGACGATCTTCATGAACTTCTTGTCGCGCAGCTCGCGACCGACCGGGCCGAAGATGCGCGTCCCGCGCGGCTCGCCGTCAGCCTTGAGGATGACGGCGGCGTTCTCGTCGAACTTGATGTAGGAACCGTCGTTGCGACGACGCTCCTTGGTGGTGCGGACGATGACGGCCTTGACGACGTCACCCTTCTTGACGTTGCCACCGGGGATGGCGTCCTTGACGGTGGCGACGATGGTGTCGCCGACGCCGGCGTACCGGCGGCCGGAGCCACCGAGCACGCGGATGCACAGGATCTCCTTGGCACCGGTGTTGTCGGCGACGCGCAGTCGCGACTCCTGCTGGATCACTTCTCACTCCTGTCGTCGTGCTGGTTCTCGCTCGCGGCGAGCCTGGCCGAACTGATGTGGTCTTCGCGGGCGAAGGGGGCGGATGCGCCCCCTTCGCTCCGGGGTGGCCTTACTTGGCCTTCTCGAGGATCTCGACGAGCCGCCAGCGCTTGTTGGCGGACAGCGGTCGGGTCTCCATGATGAGGACGTGGTCACCGATGCCGGCGACGTTCTCCTCGTCGTGCGCCTTGACCTTGGAGGTCTTGCGCATGACCTTGCCGTAGAGCGCATGCTTGACGCGGTCCTCGACCTCGACGACGACGGTCTTGTCCATCTTGTCGCTGACGACGTAGCCGCGGCGGGTCTTGCGGTCGTTCCGCTGGGTCACGGTGGTGTCCTTCTCGTTCTCGGTCACTTGCTCTCACCGATCCCGAGCTCGCGCTCGCGCATCTCGGTGTAGATGCGGGCGATGTCCTTGCGGACGGCGCGGAGCCGGCCGTGGTTCTCCAGCTGGCCGGTGGCCGACTGGAAACGGAGGTTGAAGAGCTCCTCCTTGGCCTTGCGCAGCTCGTCGACCAGGCGGTCGTCGGTCAGCTCGCGCAGGTCGGCCGGGGTCAGGTCCTTGGATCCGACTGCCATCAGTTGACACCACCCTCACGCACGACGAAGCGGCACTTCATCGGCAGCTTGTGCATCGCCAGGCGCATGGCCTCGCGAGCGACGGTCTCGTCGACACCGGAGATCTCGAACATGATCCGGCCCGGCTTGACGTTGGCGACCCACCACTCGGGCGAGCCCTTACCGGAACCCATGCGGGTCTCAGCCGGCTTCTTGGTGAGCGGACGGTCCGGGTAGATGTTGATCCAGACCTTGCCGCCACGCTTCATGTAGCGCGTCATGGCGATACGAGCCGCCTCGATCTGGCGGTTCGTGACGTAGGCCGGCTCGAGAGCCTGGAGGCCGTAGTCACCGAAGGAGACGACGGTGCCGCCCTTCGACATGCCGGAGCGCTTGGGGTGGTGCTGCTTGCGGTGCTTGACCCGTCGGGGGATCAACATCTCAGGACTCTCCCTCGGTCTTGGCCGGGGCCTCGGCGGCGGGGGCCTCAGCGGGGCGGGCGGCCTGGGCCTGACCTCGTTGCGGTCGCC
>NZ_JBNFOF010000132.1:0-9104 GCF_057364645.1 Janibacter sp. CFPM2_SD2 | reverse complement strand
CAGTGCGGCGGCGCGGGGGCGCGGACAGGCGCTGGCGTAGGAGGTGGTCGGCACGGGTCCGGCCGCCCCCCGCTGAGGGTGCTGCGGCGGCAGTGGCGCGGTGGGCTGGTCCATCGTGGGGCTCCTTCTCGAGGCTGTGCTCCCACTCTCGTCCGCGCACTTCGGACCGCCCTTGGTCCCACCTGTCAGTCTCCTGTGCGCCCAGCGCCCGGGGTCGCGCTAGACGCGTGCGGGCCGGACCGGGGTCGCACCGGGCAGCTCGACGTGGAAGGTCGCGCCGCCTCCCGGCGTCTCGCGGACGTCCGACGTCGCCCTGGTGCTGGCCGACGATCGCGGCGACGATCGCCAGCCCGAGACCGCTGCCGCCGCGGGCGCGCGAGCGGGCCTTGTCGACGCGGAAGAACCGCTCGAAGACCCGCGCGGCCGCCTCGGGGTCGATGCCGGCGCCGTGGTCACGCACCTCGATGACCGCCCGGTCGCCGACCTGCCCGGTGCGCACCTCGACCGCGACGTCGTCGGCGGTGTGCATGAGGGCATTGCCGATGAGGTTGCTGAGCACCTGCCGCAGGCGGCCGTCGTCACCCCGCACGACGACCGGCCGCAGCTCGCCGTCGAGACCGACGAGCTGGATCCGGCGGTGCGGCGCGCGGGCGCGCGCGTCGTGGACGGTCTCGGCGCACAGGACGACGAGGTCGACGTCGGAGAGCTCGAGCGGCCGCTGGTCGTCGAGGCGGGCGAGCAGCAGCAGGTCGTCGACGAGCCCGGTCATGCGGGAGGCCTCGCCCTCGATCCGGTCCATGGCCTGGGTCGTCGCCTCGGGCCCCTGCACCGCGCCCTGGCGGTAGAGCTCGGCGTAGCCGCGGACCGTCGCCAGCGGGGTGCGCAGTTCGTGGCTCGCGTCGGCGACGAACTGGCGCATCTTGGTCTCCGACGCCTCCTGGACGGCGAAGCTGCGCTCGACCTGCCCGAGCATGGAGTTGAGCGAGTCGCTGAGGCTCGCGACCTCGTCGTGGCTGTGCCGCACCGGCACGCGTCGGGTGAGGTCTCCGGCGGCGATGGCCGCGGCGGTGTCCTCGATGCGACGAAGGGGGCGGAAGGCCCGGCGGGTGGCGAACCAGCCGAGGACGCCGCAGGTGACGAGTGCACCGAGGCCGACGGCGAGGGTCACGGCGACGTAGCGGCCGATGATCTTGTTGACGCCCGACAGCGGCATACCGATCGCGAAGGTCGAGCCGTTGGTGTAGCGGCCGGCGATGAAGCGCCACTTGGCGGTGCCGTCGACCGAGGTCACCGTGAAGGGCTCCTGGGTCAGCACGCGCACGTCGTCGGCGTGCAGGACCGGCACGTCGGGCCGGGAGGTCTCGCCGGTGGGGAAGCGGTAGCGCCACGGGCCCCCGTCGCCGGGCTGGCGCACGAAGTAGAGGTTGGTCGGGCTGCCGTCGCTGCCGCTGTAGATGTCGGTCGGGTCGTCGGTGCCGTAGTAGGAGGCCTCGTCCTCGGCGATCGGGATCGCGACCGTGCGCAGCTGCTCGTCGACATTGGCCTCGAGGTCGCGCTGCAGCAGCCAGGCCATGGCGGTCGAGGTCGCGACGAGGGCCGCGAGCAGCAGGGCGAGCAGGATGACGATCAGCCGCCAGGTGAGCGGCATCGCCTCGAGCTTGCGGACGACGGGTGCGGTGACCCGCTCCATGCTCATGCGGGGCTCACTCGGGAGGCAGGCGCAGCACGTAGCCGAAGCCGCGCTTGGTGTGGATCAGGGAGGGCAGGCCCTCGGTGTCGATCTTGCGCCGCAGGTAGGAGATGTAGGACTCGACGATGCCCATCTCGCCGCGGAAGTCGTAGTCCCACACGTGGTCGAGGATCTGCGCCTTGGACAGCACGCGGTTGGGGTTGAGCATGAGGTAGCGCAGCAGCTTGAACTCCGTCGGCGAGACGTCGATGACGCGGCCGGCGCGGCGCACCTCGTGGGCGTCGTCGTCGAGCTCGAGGTCGGCGAAGCTGAGCACCGACTCGCTCGAGGGCACGTCCTGGGTGCGGCGCAGGATCACCCGGATGCGGGCGATGACCTCCTCGAGGGAGAAGGGCTTGGTGACGTAGTCGTCGCCGCCGACGGTCAGGCCCTTGAGCTTGTCGTCGAGGGAGTCGCGTGCGGTGAGGAAGAGGATCGGCTGGTGCCGCTCGGAGGCCCGCAGCTGCGCGGCGACCTCGAAGCCGTCGGTGTCGGGCAGCATGACGTCGAGGACGATGAGGTCGGGCTCCATGCGGTGGACCGCGTCGAGTGCGCTCGCCCCGTCACCCGCCACCTCGACCTCGAAGCCGGCGAAGCGCAGCGACGTGGCGAGCAGCTCGCGGATGTTGGGCTCGTCCTCGACGACCAGCAGGTGGGGGACGTCGACGGAGGTCGTGGGAGTGCTCACCCCATCGAGTGTGCTCCCGTTGTCTGGGCGTCGGCTGAACGCCGGCTGTGCCGGCCGCCTGTTGCGCTGGTCACGGACTGACAACGAAGGGGGCGGGGAGACCGGCGGAACCCCCCTTCGCGCTGATGATTTGGTCGGGTGGAGGGACTCGGAGGACCGGGACCGGCTCGGGGAAGACCCTCCGATGGGAGGAAACCTGTGCGCCACACCAAGACCCTGGCCGGAACGGCCGCGCTGACCCTCGCCCTGACCCTCGCGGCCTGCGGCGACTCCGAGTCGGACAGCTCGTCGGGGGACAAGCTGTCGGAGCTCAAGGACAAGGGGACGATCACCGTCGCCTTCGCCGGCGAGGAGCCCTACTCCTTCGAGAAGGACGGCGAGCTCACGGGAGCGACGATCGCCCTCCACAAGAAGATCTTCAAGGACATGGGGATCGAGGAGGTCAAGGGCGTCAAGACCGAGTGGAACGCCCTCATCCCGGGCCTGAAGGCCGGCCGCTTCGACGTCATCTCCGCCGGCATGTCGATCCTGCCGGACCGCTGCAAGGAGGCCTCCTTCGGCGACCCGGAGATCCTCTACACGACGGCGCTCATGGTGCCCGAGGGCAACCCGAAGAACCTCAAGAACCTCGACGACGTCAAGAAGTCCGGCGCCAAGCTCGCGACGATGAGCGGCGCCATCGAGACCGACTACGCCAAGTCGCTCGACATCGAGGCCACCCAGGTCAAGACTCCCCAGGACGGCATGGACGCGGTCGCGCGCGGCAGCAGCGACGTCTTCGCGCTCACCGGGATCTCGCTGCGGACCATGGACGAGAACAACCCCGATGTGAAGGTCGAGGTCACCGACTCCTTCGTCGCCGTCGTCGACGGCAAGGAGCAGGTCGGTGCCGGTGCGACCGTCTTCAAGAAGGGTGACGACACCCTGCGCGACGCCTACAACAAGGAGCTCGCCAAGATCACCGGTGACGAGAAGGCCTACACCGACGTCATCGGTGAGTTCGGCTTCACCGACGCCGAGCGGCCCAAGGGCGACCTGACGACCGAGCAGCTCTGCAAGGGCGAGCTGCCGGACGCCAAGTGACCGATCATCTCGACACGCTCCGGGATGCCCTGCCGAGACTGGGCGAGGGCGTGCTCGTCACGCTCCAGCTCACGCTCGGCGGGGCCCTGGTGGCCTTCGTCGTCTCGGTCGCCCTCGGCCTGCTGAGCATCAGCCCCGTCGCGCCCCTGCGGTGGCTCGCGACGATCATCGTGGAGTTCTTCCGCGGGACCTCGCTCGTCGTCCAGCTCTTCTGGCTCTACTACGTCATGCCGCTCTTCGGCGTGAGCTGGGATGCCGTGCTCACCGGCGTCATCGCGCTGGGGCTCAACTACGGCGCCTACGGGGCCGAGATCGTGCGCGGCTCGATCAATGCCGTCGACCGCGGCCAGTGGGAGGGCGCCAAGGCCCTCAACATGTCGCCGCTGACCCGGATGCGACGGATCATCTGGCCGCAGGCCTGGGTGCTCATGCTCTCGGGCTACAACAACCTGCTTGTCATGCTCATCAAAGGCACGGCCGTGGCCCTCTTCATCGGGCTGCAGGACCTCGCCTACGAGATCGACCAGCTGCGCATCAACACGACGACGGTCTTCGCCTACGGCATCGGCCTGGTCATCTACTACCTCTTCGCGCTCGTCTTCTCCTCCGGGCTGAGGCAGCTGGAGAAGCGGGCGCGCCGGCGGCTCGGCCTGCCCGCTCGGAGCGCCCACGCCGGAGCGGGGGTGGCGCTGTGATGATGCCCGCCATCACCTTCGAGGAGTTCTGGAGCTGGGAGGCCGCGCGCGAGCTGGCCCCCGAGATCATCGAGGCCTTCTTCACGGCCACCCTGCTCATCACCGTCGTCGGCACGGCCGTCGCCGTCGTCGTGGGCCTGCTCCTGGCCGTCATCACCCAGGTCGCGCCGGCGATCCTGTCGCGCCCCGTGCGCTGGGTCATGGACGTCATCAGGATGACGCCGCTGATCGTCCAGCTGGTCTTCGCGAAGTTCCTCGTGCCCGTGGACTGGGACATGCTCTGGGTCGGGACCGTGGTCATCGGCATCCACTACGCGACCTACATGGCCGAGTCCTTCATCGCCGGCATCCGCTCGGTCGACGCCGGCCAGTGGGAGGCGGCCCGCGCGCTCAGCCTCCCGCAGGGGCGCACGTGGCGGGACATCGTCCTCCCGCAGGCGCTGCGGTCGACGCTCCCGGCGCTCGGCAACTGGGCCATCTCGATGTTCAAGGACACCCCGTACCTCTTCGCGATCTCCGTGCTCGAGATGGTCACCGTCGCCCAGCAGGCCGGTGGCAACACCTTCCGCTACAACGAGGCCTTCACCATCGCGGGCCTGATCTTCCTCGTCGCCAGCCTGGTCACCGCGGTGGCCGTGCGCAGATTGGAAAAAGCTCTTGTCTACTGACCCGACCGGGGGGACGCCCCCTTCGTCCACCCCCGTCATCCGCTTCGAGGACGTCGAGAAGTCCTTCGGGGACCACACGGTGCTGTCGGACCTGCACTTCGACGTCGCGCAGGGCGAGCGGGTGACGCTCATCGGCCCGAGCGGCTCGGGCAAGACGACGATCCTGCGGCTCGTCATGACGCTCGAGGAGCTGACCGGTGGCTACATCTGGATCGACGGCAGGCCGCTGACCCACGACCGGCGTGACGGCAAGCGGGTCCGCCTGCGGGAGAAGGAGGTTGCCGCGACCCGCAAGAAGATCGGCATGGTCTTCCAGCACTTCAACCTCTTCCCCAACATGTCGGTCATCGACAACGTCACCGAGGCCCCCGTGCACGTCCTCGGCCGGAGCAAGGACGAGGCCCGCGAGCGCGGTCTGGCGCTGCTCGACCAGGTGGGGTTGAAGGACCGCGCCGACGAGCACCCCAGCCGCCTCTCCGGCGGTCAGAAGCAGCGGGTCGCGATCGCCAGAGCGCTCGCGATGGACCCCAAGATCCTGCTGCTCGACGAGGTGACCTCGGCGCTCGACCCGGAGCTCGTCGGCGACGTGCTCGGTGTGCTGCGCGATGTCGCGGACTCGACCGACATCTCGATGCTCATCGTCACCCACGAGATGCAGTTCGCCCGCGACGTCTCGCACAAGGTGATGATGTTCGATCACGGCCAGATCCTCGAGCAGGGGACACCCGACGCGATCCTCAGCAACCCCGAGCACGAGCGGACGAAGCGCTTCCTGACGTCGATCCTGTGACGGTCTACAGGTCGTCGGCGTCGACGATGCGATAGGCGTAGCCCTGCTCGGCGAGGAAGCGCTGCCGGTGGGCGGCGAACTCCGCGTCGACGGTGTCGCGGGTGACGACGGTGTAGAAGTGCGCGGTGCGACCGTCCCCCTTCGGCCGCAGGACCCGACCGAGGCGCTGGGCTTCCTCCTGCCGCGAGCCGAAGGTGCCGCTCACCTGGATGGCGACGGTCGCCTCGGGCAGGTCGACGGAGAAGTTGGCGACCTTGGAGACCACGAGCAGGCTGGAGCGGCCCTCGCGGAAGTCGGCGAAGAGCTCCTGGCGCTCCTTGACCGAGGTCTCACCGGTGATGAGGTCGGCGTCGAGCTGCTCGGCGAGCTCGTGCAGTTGGTCGAGGTACTGGCCGATGACGAGCGTCGGCTCCCCGCGGTGCTGCTCGACGAGCGAGCGGACGACGGGCAGCTTGACCGGTGAGCACGACGAGAGCCGGTAGCGGTCGTCGGGCTCGGCCGTCGCGTAGGCCATCCGCTCGGAGTCGCTGAGCGTCACCCGGACCTCGACGCAGTCGGCGGGCGCGATGTAGCCCTGCGCCTCGATGTCCTTCCACGGTGCGTCGAAGCGCTTGGGGCCGATGAGCGAGAAGACGTCGGCCTCGCGGCCGTCCTCGCGGACGAGGGTGGCCGTCAGACCGAGCCGGCGGCGGGCCTGCAGGTCGGCGGTCATCCGGAAGATCGGCGCCGGCAGCAGGTGGACCTCGTCGTAGACGATCAGGCCCCAGTCGCGGGCGTCGAGCAGGTCGAGGTGCGGGTAGACGCCCTTGCGCTTGAGCGTGAGCACCTGGTAGGTCGCGATGGTGACCGGGCGGATCTCCTTGCGCGCCCCGGAGTACTCGCCGATCTCGTCCTCGGTGAGCGAGGTGCGCTCGAGCAGCTCCTGCTTCCACTGCCGGGCACTGACGGTGTTGGTCACGAGGATGAGCGTCGTGGCGCTCGCGGCGGCCATCGCGCCGGCCCCGACGAGGGTCTTGCCCGCGCCGCACGGCAGGACGACGACGCCGGAGCCGCCGTCCCAGAAGCCGTCGACCGCCTGCTGCTGGTAGGGCCGCAGGGTCCAGCCGTCCTCGGTGAGGTCGATGGGGTGGGCCTCGCCGTCGACGTAGCCGGCCCGGTCGTCGGCGGGCCAGCCGACCTTGAGCAGCTCCTGCTTGAGCGTGCCCCGCTCGGAGGGGTGGACGACGACCTCGTCGGGGGAGAGCTGTGCGCCCAGGAGCGGCTTGATCTTCTTGTGCCGCATGACCTCGGTGAGCACGGCCCGGTCGGTGGCGCGCAGGACGAGCTGCTCACCATCCTTCTCCAGCACGAGACGGCCGTAGCGGTCCATCGTCTCGGCGACGTCGACGAGCAGCGCCTGCGGCACCGGGTAGCGCGAGTGGGTGAGCAGGGCGTCGACGACCTGCTCGGCGTCGTGGCCCGCGGCGCGGGCATTCCACAGGCCGAGCGGGGTGACCCGGTAGGTGTGGATGTGCTCCGGGGCGCGCTCGAGCTCGGCGAAGGGGGCGATGGCCCGGCGGGCGTCGGCGGCCCGCTCGTGGTCGACCTCGAGGAGCAGGGTCTTGTCGCTCTGGACGATCAGCGCACCGTCGGGGGCGGCCCCCACCTCAGGCCTCCGACAGCGCGATGAGGACCACGAAGCCGATGGCGGCGAGGATGTGGAAGGCGGTGGTCGCCGCGAAGCAGATCCAGCCGTAGCGGGTCATCCGGTCGGCCTCGTCGGGCTCCGACGAGTTCTTCGTCAGCGCGATGATGCCGAGCGTGAGCGAGGGGATGCCGATGATGCAGCAGTAGACGCTCATCGTCGCCAGCGCCGACAGGATCACCAGGACGATCGGCGAGGCCGGCACCGGGCGCACGGGCGTCGCGTAGGCATAGGGCGGCGGGGCGCCCGCTCCGGGCGGGGCCGCCATCGGCAGCTGCGTCGTCGGCGGCTGCTGGGGCTGCTGCTGCGGGTAGGGCAGGGGCGGCTGCGAGGTCTCGGGCTGGTTGCCCGGGACATAGGGGTCGCTCGAGTACGGGTCGGCGGAGTAGGGGTCCGGCCGCTCGTCCGGGTACGGGGTGTTGCTCATGCCTGTGGTGTCCTCCCGGGTTGGTGCAGCAGCCGGGTCCACGGTACGTGATGGGCCATGATGGGCCGCATGAGTCGTGCACTGCCGCAGACCGAGCCCGCCGCCGACCTGCCCCGTCGGGTGACGATCTACGAGGTCGGTCCGCGCGACGGCCTGCAGAACGAGAAGGCAAGCGTCCCGACCGAGGTCAAGGCGCAGTTCGTGCGCCGGCTCGCCGCCGCCGGCCTGCAGACGATCGAGACGACCTCCTTCGTCTCGCCCCGCTGGGTGCCGCAGCTCGCCGACGCGACCGAGCTGCTCGCCGACCTCGACGAGGTGGGGCGCGGCCCCCTTCGCCCCGTGCTCGTGCCCAACGAACGCGGTCTCGACCGGGCGCTCGAGGCCGGGGTCGGGGCGGTCGCGATCTTCGGCAGCGCGACGGAGACCTTCGCCCAGAAGAACCTCGGGCGCTCGCGGGCGGAGTCGGTCGAGATGTTCGCCCCCGTGGTCAAGCGCGCGCAGGACGCGGGGCTGTGGGTGCGGGCCTATGTGTCGATGTGCTTCGGCGACCCGTGGGAGGGGCCGGTGCCGGTGGGCCAGGTGGCCGACGCCTGCGCCGAGCTCATGGACCTCGGCTGCGACCAGCTCTCCGTCGGCGACACGATCGGCACCGGGACGACCGGCCACGTCGAGGCGCTGCTCGCCGCGCTCGACCAGCGGGGGATCGGGGTGGACCGGATCGGCGTGCACTTCCACGACACCTACGGGCAGGCCCTGGCCAACACGCTGACCGCGCTGCGTGCCGGCGTGAGCGTCGTCGACGCCTCGACCGGTGGACTCGGCGGCTGCCCCTATGCCAAGTCGGCCACGGGCAACCTCGCGACCGAAGATCTCGTGTGGATGCTCGACGGTGCCGGCGTGGAGACCGGCGTCGACCTCGACGCTCTCGTCGAGACGAGCGTGTGGATGGCGCAGGAGCTCGGCAAGCCGTCGCCCTCTCGGGTGGTCAAGGCGCTGTCCGGCGGCTGACCGGCGGTGAGCGGCCGGGGCGGCTACCCAGCGGCGAAGGGAGCGGGGCTCAGCCGTCGATGACGACGCCGGTGATCCGGTGCAGCGAGTAGACCTGCGGGACCCCGTCGACCTCGCCGACGACCCGCCCGCCCTCGACGGACGCCGGGTGGAAGAGCACCCGCCGGGTCGCGCCGACCGCGTCGGTCACCCCGACCCAGGCCGGCAGCCGGTCGGCGGCCGCCTCGCGCAGCAGCGCCGAGCTGCTCGCCGGTCGAGTGCAGGGATGGTCGGCCCGTCGGGCGCCGCGGTGGCGGTCGAAGGTGCTGCGCACGCACGTCGCCCACGACGAC
>NZ_JBNFOF010000131.1:0-9108 GCF_057364645.1 Janibacter sp. CFPM2_SD2 | reverse complement strand
GGGGGGACCGCCGGGGGTGGCCGGACCGCGTGCCGCCGCCCGGGGGTGCGCGGCTGGCAGCCGGCGGCGGTCTCGTGGCTGCTCGACCTGTGTCCGCCCGACTACCGCGGGCACGCGGTCCTGCGGCGCCACCCGGTCGCCCTGGCCTGGCTCGCGGAGCAGCACGTCGCCGCCCAGGTCGAGGCGATGCGACAGGCCTATCGCACCGTGCGGGTCGACCTCGCCGAGGCCCTGCCCGAGGGGACCGTCGACGCCCTGCTCGTGTGCCTCGAGCACGAGGGGCTGCGGCTGCGCTCGGCGCAGCGCAGCATCCTGCTGCTGCGCGAGGCGCTCGACGGCAATGTCTTCGTCGAGCGGCTGTGACCCCCTTCGCCCGACGTGGTGAGGACCGAGGCGGGTCACAGCCACGTGCCAGCCTTCGAGACGTAGACTCAGGCGGTCCCCGACACCGGAAGGAAGCCCGCGTGGCAGTCCTCGAGACGATCACCTCTCCCGCCGACCTCAAGCGACTCCCCGAGGAGCTGCTCGACACCCTGGCGCAGGAGATCCGTTCCTTCCTCGTCGCCGAGGTCTCACGCAGCGGCGGGCACCTCGGCCCCAACCTCGGTGTCGTCGAGCTGACCATCGCCCTGCACCGGGTCTTCGACTCGCCCGACGACACGCTCGTCTTCGACACCGGTCACCAGTCCTACGTGCACAAGCTGCTCACGGGGCGGCAGGACTTCAGCGCGCTGCGCACCCGTGACGGGCTCTCCGGCTACCCCAGCCGCGCCGAGTCCGAGCACGACGTGGTGGAGAACAGCCACGCCTCGACCTCCCTGTCGTGGGCCGAGGGCATCGCCAAGGGCTATCGCCTGCGCGGCGAGGAGCGGCACGCCGTCGCCGTCATCGGCGACGGTGCGCTCACCGGCGGCATGGCCTGGGAGGCGCTCAACAACATCGCGGCCGACAAGGACCTGCCGCTCGTCATCGTCGTCAACGACAACGAGCGCTCCTATGCGCCGACCATCGGCGGCCTCGCCGACCACCTCGCGATGCTGCGGACCAACCGTCAGTACGAGCAGGTGCTCGACTGGGGCAAGGACAAGCTCAACCGCACCCCGGTCGTCGGGCGGGCGGCCTACCAGGCCATCCACTCGATGAAGAAGGGCGCGAAGGACTTCTGGGCGCCGCAGGGGATGTTCGAGGACCTCGGCATCAAGTACGTCGGCCCGTCGACGGGCACGACGAGACGAGCGTCGAGCAGGCACTGCGCCGGGCCAAGGCCTTCGGCGGGCCGGTCCTCGTCCACGTCATCACGCAGAAGGGCCGCGGCTACGAGCACGCGGTCGGTGACGAGGCCGACCAGTTCCACGCCGTCGGCAAGATCAACCCCGAGACCGGCCTGCCGCTCGAGATCGCCGGTCGCTCGTGGACCGACGAGTTCGGCGACGAGATGCTCGCGCTCGGGGCCGAGCGGCCCGAGGTCGTCGCGATCACCGCCGCGATGATGATGCCCGTCGGGCTGCAGCCCTTCGCGCTGGCCCACCCGGACCGGATCTTCGACGTCGGCATCGCCGAGCAGCACGCGACGACCATGGCGGCCGGACTCGCCTTCGCCGGGATGCACCCGGTCTCGCGATCTACGCGACCTTCTTGAACCGCGCCTTCGACCAGCTGCTCATGGACTGCGCCATGCACAAGGCAGGCGTGACCTTCGTCCTCGACCGCTCCGGCGTGACCGGCCCCGACGGCGCCAGCCACCACGGCATGTGGGACATGTCGCTCGCGAGCATCGTGCCCGGCCTGCGCTTGGCCGCCCCCCGCGACGGGCAGCAGATCAGGGTCGCCCTGCGCGAGGCCGTTGACGTCGAGGACGGCCCGACGGTCATCCGCTTCCCCAAGGGCAGCGTCGCCGACCCGCTCGAGGCCGTCGCGACGGTCGACGGGCTCGACGTCCTCGCCGGTGACCCGGCGGTCGACCCCGAGGTGCTCGTCGTCTCGGTCGGCTCGATGGCCGGCACGGCGACGACGGTCGCCGAAAAGCTTGCGGCAGAGGGCCACTCGACGCTGGTCGTCGACCCCCGCTGGGTCCTGCCGGTGCCCGCTGCCCTCGTCGAGCTCGCCGCTCGCTCCGGCCGGGTCGCCGTCATCGAGGACAACAACGTCTCCGGCGGCGTCGGCGCCGAGGTCGCCCGCGTCCTCGACGAGGCCGGGGTCACCGCCCCGGTGCACCGCTTCGGCCTGCCCAAGGAGTTCCTCGCCCACGCCTCGCGGGCCCAGGTGCTCGAGAGCGTCGGGCTGACTCCCGAGCCGATCGTCGAGCGGCTGCGCGCGCACCTCTGACCCGACCACGAGACGAAGGGGGCGGGACCCCCTTCGTCGTGGTGCGGCGTGCCATGACCCGGCGCCAAGAGTGGTGCGACAACCCACGCCACGGCGTGACCGCCACCGGTTGACTCCCGCCATCGGTCGAGCGTCAACGGTTCTCGTTGCAGCAAAGGCGCGAGCGCTCGCCGGGGTGGAGGTCCTGCCATGTCCATGTCGTGGAAGCTCGCTCTCGCGAGCGTCGCCGTCAGCCTGAGTGTCACCGCGTGCGGTGCCCCCGGCAGCCCCGGGTCGGGCGGCGACGGGGGAGACGCGGACGGGCCGCACAAGGTGGGCCTCGTCTACAGCAAGTCGGGACCACTCGCGACGTACGGCGCCCAGTACCGCGCCGCCTTCGACGCCGGCATCGACTACGCCACCGACGGCACCGGAGAGGTCAACGGCCAGCCGATCGAGATCACCGAGAAGGACGACGCCGGCGACCCGGCCAAGGCCGTCTCCGGCGCCACCGACCTCATCGGCCAGGACACGAAGATCATCGCCGGCTCGACGGCCTCGGGCGTGGCCCTGCAGGTCGCCCCGCTGGCCGAGGACAACAAGGTCCTCTTCATCTCCGGTCCGGCGGCGGTCGACGGTGTCACGGGCGCCAACGACTACACCTTCCGCTCCGGCCGCCAGACCTACCAGGACGTCGCGACCGCCGGGACGATGCTCGGCGACGTCAAGGGCAAGAAGGTCACCGTCCTGGCCCAGGACAGCGCCTTCGGCACCGCCAACATCGACGCGGTCAAGAGCGTGCTCGGTGCCCAGGGCGCGAAGGTGACCGCCGTCGAGGCGCCTGCGGGAGCCAAGGACTTCACCCCCTTCGCCACGAAGATCAAGGCCGGATCGCCCGACCTGCTCTTCGTCGCGTGGGCCGGCGACAACGCGACCGCGATGTGGAGCACGCTGTCCCAGCAGGGGGTCTTCGACGAGACCAAGGTCGTCACCGGCCTCGACATCAAGGCGACGCACGCGCTCTTCGGCGAGGCCGGGACCAAGATCGACTTCCTCAGCCACTTCTTCGCCGGTGCCGCCGACAACGAGGCCTACACCGCGCTGGAGGAGAGCCTGGCGAAGGACGGCGAGGAGGTCGACCTCTTCAGCACCGACGGCTTCGTCGCCGGCCAGATGGTCGTCCAGGCGATCAAGGAGGGCGGCAACGACCCGGACAAGATGGTCAAGGCCCTCGAGGGGTGGAGCTTCGAGGGGCCCAAGGGGCCGATGGAGATCCGCGCCGAGGACCACGCGCTGCTGCAGCCGATGTTCACCGTGTCGCTGGAGAAGAAGGGCAAGAACTTCGTGCCCGTCCTCGGCAAGACGATCGACGCCGCGGACGTGGCGCCGCCCGTCGCCGGGTCGAAGTGATCGCCGCTGCCGGTGTCGGGTGGCGCATCGGCGGCGCGCGGATCCTCGAGGACATCACGCTCGAGGTCGGCGTCGGCGAGCTGCTCGGCATCATCGGTCCCAACGGAGCGGGCAAGTCCTCGCTCGTCAACATCCTCTCCGGCGTCACCCGGCCGAGCGACGGGCGGGTGACGCTGGGGGAGGACGACGTCACCCGGCTGAGCGCGACGAAGCGCGCCCGTCGGGGGCTCGCCCGGTCCTTCCAGACCTCGGCGCTCTTCGACGGGCTGTCCGCGAGGGAGAACGTGCGGCTGGCCATCCAGGCGGCGGGGCCGGCGCCCTTCTCGCCCTTCCGCGCGGCCGGGATCGTCGGCGGGGACCGGATCGACGACCTGCTCGCGCGGGTGCGGATGCCCGGGAAGGGGCAGACCCTCGCCCGGGACCTGTCGCACGGCGATCGCCGCAAGCTCGAGCTGGCGATGGCGCTCGCGTCCGACCCCAAGGTGCTCCTGCTCGACGAACCCATGGCCGGCGTCTCGGCCGAGGACGTCGACGGGCTCACCGAGATCATCGGCGACGTGCGCGACAGCGGTGTCTCGGTCGCCATGGTCGAGCACCACATGCACGTCGTGCTCGGCCTCGCCGACCGGGTGGCCGTGCTGCACCACGGTCAGCTGCTCGCCGTCGGCAGCCCGACCGAGGTCACCTCGGACGAGCGCGTCCAGCAGGCCTACCTGGGAGAAGCACTGTGAACGACACGACCACGCCGCCGGTCCTCACCGTCGAGGACCTCCACGTGCGCTACGGCGGCTCGCACATCCTCCAGGGCGTCTCCTTCGAGGTGCCGTCCACCGGGGTCACCGCCCTCCTCGGGCGCAATGGCGTCGGCAAGACGACGACCCTCAAGGCGCTGCTCGGGCTGGCACCCCGCACGGGCACGATCCGGCTCGACGGGCAGGAGATCCAGGGACGTCAGACGGTCCGGATCGTCCGCGACGGGATCGGGTACGTCCCCGAGGACCGGGAGGTCTTCGGTGGCCTGAGCGTCGACGAGAACCTGCGCCTCGTCGACGCGGCGGCCGGGGCGGACGCGCCGATCGTGCGTGACCTCTTCCCCGACCTGGTGACCCGCAGGGACCAGCGGGCGGGGACGCTCTCCGGCGGGCAGCAGCAGATGGTCTCGCTCGCGCGGGTCCTCCAGCGGGACAACCGGCTGCTCCTCATCGACGAGCCGACCAAGGGCCTGGCGCCCAAGCTCGTCACCGAGGTCGCCGACGTCCTCGCCGAGGTGGCCCGCACGACCCCGATCCTGCTCGTGGAGCAGAACCTGCCGCTCGTGCGCCGCATCGCCGACACCGTCGTCGTCCTCGACGCCGGCAGCGTCGTGCACACCGGCACGGCGGCCGACCTCGTCGCCGACCAGGAGCTCACCCGCGAGCTGCTCGGGGTGTCGATGCGAAGGGAGAGCGCGGCATGAGCGACCTGACCCTGATCCTCGGCACCGGCCTCGGGCTGGGCGCGCTGTACTTCCTCGCCGCGGCCGGGCTCAGCCTCATCTACGGCCTGATGGGCGTGCTCAACTTCGCGCACGGCGCCTTCATGATGGCCGGCGCCTACGCCGGCTGGGAGACCATGCAGCGCCTACCCGGCGAGCTGTCCGTCAGCGTGCGGCTGCTCGCCGCGGTCGTCGTGGCGCTCCTCGTCGGGGCCCTCATCGGCGTGGTCGTCGAGGTCTGCCTCATCCGCCCCCTCTACAAGCACCACATCCAGCAGGTGCTCGTCACCGTCGGGCTCTCCCTCGCGGCGGTCGCCGTCGCCCAGGCCGTCTGGTCCGCCGACCCCAAGCCGGTGGAGAAGCCGTCGTGGATGGCGTCGACGACCCAGCTCGCTGGCGCGCACCTGCCCAACGACCGGCTGCTCTTCGTCCTCGTGGCCGGGCTCGTCTTCGCGGGGTTGCACGCCCTGCTGCGCTACACGCGCCTCGGGCTGGTGATCCGGGCCGGGGTCGAGAACCGCACGATGGTCGAGGCACTCGGCATCAACGTGCGGGCGACCTTCACCATCGTCTTCGCGATGGGCGGGGCCGCCGCCGCGCTCGCCGGTGTCCTGTACTCGCAGTACGCCGGCTCGGTGTCGCCCGCCCAGGGTGGCTCGCTGCTCATCTACGCCTTCATCGTCGTCGTCATCGGGGGCATGGGGTCGCTCACCGGCACCGCGGTTGCCGCGGTCGCCGTCGGGCTGGTGCAGCAGCTCGCCAACTACTACGCGGCCAGCGGTGTCGGCGACCTGTCCGTCGTCCTCCTGCTGGCCCTCGTCCTGCTGGCTCGTCCCGCCGCCATGAAGGGAGCACCCGCATGAGTGCCCGATCGGTCGCCAAGGCCCTCCCGGGCCTGGCCCTCCTGCTCGTCCTCGTCGCCCTGCCCTACGTGTCGGCGACGGTCCCGGGCGTGCTGCCCGGCCGGGTCAACGGCCCCGGCTCCTTGCAGCTGCTCGCCACCTGCTTCATCTTCGCCGGCTTCGCGCTGGGCTACGACGTGATCTTCGGCCGCACCGGTCTGCTGAGCTTCGGCCACGCGCTCTTCGTTGCGGCGGGCAGCTACCTGCTGACGATCTCGCTGTCGTCATGGGGGACCTCGCTGCCCGTCGCGGTCCTCCTCTCGCTCGGGGTGACGCTCCTCCTCGCGCTCGTCGTGGGTGGCATCGCCCTGCGGGTCGGTGGCATCGCCTTCGCCATGGTGACGCTCGCCTTCGCCCAGGCCGCGTCGATCATCGTGCTGCGCAACCCCGGCGACGTCACCGGCGGTGAGGAGGGGCTCATCCTCAGCCGTGAGGCGGTCCCGGCGCTGCTCGTCGGGGTGCACAACGCCCCCTACCGCTACTGGCTCGCGCTCGCCTTCGTCGTCCTCGCCTTCGTCGCCGTGGCGCTGCTCGTCCGCACCCGCGCCGGGCACGCCATGGCCGCCGTCCGTGAGAACGAAGAGCGTGCCGCCGTCCTCGGCTACGACGTCTACCGGGTCAAGCTCCTGGCGATCGTCGTCGGCGCCGTCCTCGGTGGCCTCGGAGGCATCGTGCACGCCATCGTCCTCGGCGGCTCGAGCCCGCACGTCACGACGACCGAGTTCACCCTCGCGCTGCTCGTCATGGTCGTCCTCGGGGGAGCGGGTCGGCTGTGGGGCGCGGTCGTCGGCGGGTTCGTCTACCACTACGCCGACGCCCGGCTGGTCGAGGTGAGCGGCTCGTCGGTCGTCGCCGCCATGCCCGACATCGTCCAGCGCCTGCTCGGGGAGCCGCTGCTCATCCTCGGCGTGCTCTTCATCGTCGTCGTGTACTTCGCGCCCGAGGGGCTCACCGGCCTGGGCGCCCGACTGCTGCAGCGCTCCCGGTCCGGCCGATCCCGGCAGACCGAGGGCGCTCGGGGCCTCCTGCCGAGGAGGTCGGACGCATGAGCCCCGACGAGTCGACCTTCGTCATCGAGCAGCCCGTGGGCTCGCTCGCGGTCCACGACCTCACCGTCGCGCCTGCGCGCGAGGGGGCACCCGTCGTGCTCGCCGTCCACGGCATCACCGCCAACGGGCTCTCGTGGCGTGCGCTCGCCGACGAGCTGCACCGACGTCACGGGCCGGGGGCGGTCGGTGCTCGCACCGGACCTGCGGGGCCGTGCGGCCAGCCGTGAGGCGTCAGGCCCCTATGGTCTGGCGGTCCACGCCCAGGACCTGGCCACGATCTCGGCGGTCTTCGGCGTGCGGCCGGTCGTCGTCGGGCACTCGATGGGAGCCTTCGTCGCCGCGCTCGCCGCCGCAGCCCAACCGGGCCTCTTCAGCTCCGTCGTCCTCGTGGACGGCGGGCTGGCCTTCCCCGCACCTGCGGACCTCGACATCGACGCGGCCCTCCAGGCCGTGATCGGGCCGGCCATGGACCGCCTGGCGATGCGCTTCGAGAGCCCCTCGGCCCACCTGGGCTTCTGGGCCCGGCACCCCGCGGTCGGCCCGCTGCTCGCGGGTCCGGCGGCATCAGTCGTGCGGGCCTACCTCGGTCACGACCTCGTGCCGGCGCCCGACGTGCCGGGCCGGTGGATGAGCTCGTGCATCCTCGACGCCGTCCGCGCGGACGGTGCCGACGTGCTCGCCGACGCGACCGTGCACGCGGCCGCACGGCGAGCGGTCGAGCAGGACGTGCACCTCGAGCTCGTTTGGGCCGAGCGGGGGCTCATGGACGAGCCCCAGGGGCTCTACGACGAGTCCCGGCTGGCGGCTCTCGACCTCCCTTCGTCCCTGGCGATGCACCGGGTCGAGGCCAACCACTACGACGTCATCCTCACCGGGGAGGGGCTGACGACCGTCGCCGACGTCGTCGACCGATCGTTGGGCGACGGGTAGAGGTGCCAGCGACCGGATAGTCGGTCGGGGATACCTCAACCTGGCGTCAGCGGCTCTCGAGCAGTCGTCGCATGCGCAGGGCGAGCTGGATCTCCAGCGCGCGGTCGGGGTGCTGCCAGTCGTCCCCGAGCAGGGCGGAGACCCGAGCCAGTCGTTGCGCCACGGTGTTGACGTGGACGTGCAGCTCGCCGGCCGCGTGGCGCGGGCTCGAGCCGGCGGCGAAGTAGGCCACGAGGGTGCCGACGAGGTCGCTGCCCCGCTCCGCGTCGTAGTGCAGGACCGGACCGAGGACCGACTGGACGTAGTCGTGGACGTCGGGGTCGGAGCCGACGATGAGGCCGGCGAAGCCGAGCTCACGGGCCGCGGCGCCCGTGCCCGAGCGCCCCAGGGCGATGAGCGCGCCGGCGGTCCGGGCGCCGTCCTCGAAGGCCCGGGGGAGGTCTCGACGTCGGTCAGCGGGCCGCAGCCGCCGACGTCAGTCGGGGTCCGCGGGTGGACGCGCTCGGCGAGCGAACGGGGCGAGGTGGTCGGCGTCGTCGCCCCGACGAGGGCGACGATCGCGCCGTCGTGCGTGCCGACGAGCGAGCCCTCGCCGAGGAGCGTGCTCACGGTGAGGGCCAGCGCGCGCTGCTGCGTGGGGTCTCCGCCACGGGCGACGAGGAGGCACATCGGATCGCGCGGCTCGAGGCCGGCCGAGCGCAGGTAGCCGGTCCGTTCCTCGTGGCTGCCGCGACCGCTCAGCAGGTCGGCGAGCAGTCGGTTGCGGGCGGTCTGGCGGGCGTCGTCGGCCTGGCGCTCGAAGAGCAGGACGAGGGCGGTGACGACTGCGGCCCGCTCCACCGTGCGCTGGTCGGCCTCCTCGAGGGTGCCCGGGGCACCGACGACGAGGGTGCCGAGCTCCTCGTGCGAGGCGATGACGCCGATGGCGTGCACCCCGTCCTCCTCGACGAGTCGCCCGGCCTCGTGCCGCGCGCGGTCGACGACGGGGCAGCGAGAGGAGCGCGTCCCGGTCCCCCGTCGGGGGCCGTGCCGGCCCGAG